>JBBQVY010000013.1:0-44029 GCA_038211085.1 Chitinophagales bacterium
GGTAACCATGTATGTACGCTTCACCGGCAGGTACATAATAAAACAGAAACAGACAATCAAAGTGGAATGATATGTTCAGGAGAACAAACCAATATTATATATGCGGTAAAACCTGCTGACCTTGAAATAATTGAAACATTATTAAATATTATAAGTAACAACAGAGCATGCTTGCTCGGAATTTCTCCGGCAGGAATTAATGTAATGGAGAAGATTGAGGAGGCACAAGAAGGATTGAACCTTGAGAATAGTGAAACCTGGCTTTATATAGAGAGAATTACACCGCCTAATCGTTTACTTATAATTGGAGGTGGTCATTGTTCCCTGGCTTTATCAAGACAGATGAAGCTTTTAAACTTTACTATTGTGTTGTATGAGGATCGATCTCTCTTACCAACCTTAATAGCAAATGAGTATGTTGATGAAAAAATAGTTGTTGAAAGCTATTCCGATCTGGAACAAGTAATTTCTTCAGACGCAAATGCCAACCTCGTTATAATGACAGTTGGATACAGGACTGATGATTTAGCATTAAGAGCTTTAAAAGATAAATCTTTCAAATACATTGGTGTTTTAGGCAGTCGTAAAAAGATTGAAACAATGATCAATCAATTCCTTACCGACAACTTCTCCGAAAACTGGATTTCTTCACTACATGCACCTGCAGGAGTAACAATAAACAGTCACACACCAGAAGAAATTGCGGTAAGCATTGCGGCTGAAATCATCAGTAAAAAGAATTCTTTGGCAAATAGTCCATGAAAAGAACGAATGATATAGAAAATGATTTTGCGTTTCTGTTTATTTATATATGTTAAAACGACTGGATAGGTTTATCATATATTAGTTATTTAATTTATCTCTTAATTGATGATACTGCTTTTTTTATCTTTTTTTAATGTCTGTTAATTGATTATTTTTTTTTGTTAAATTTTTTTTTGTGAAAGCAGCAACCTTTGATAAACTTGTGTCATTAATGTGTTTACTTTACACCTTAGGCTACATTATACCTGATTTTGCTAAAAATTCATTAGGATTGATTTGGTAAATGTGGTTTAAAAGTTAAAAAACTTAAACTTAACTCTTACTTGCTATGCGAATCTTCAAACTTTGGCTATGCCTAATTGTGTTTGTTGCACCCACTCTTTCCTTTGCACAAACCCGAACCGTTTCCGGAAAAGTAATTGACACGAAAGATGGCACTCCACTTGCCGAGGCCACCGTTTCAGTTGTTGGAAAAACTATTAGTGCCAAAACCGGTTCTGATGGAATGTTTACCCTTAGCGTTCCTGCTGATGCCCGTCAATTAAAAGTTTCTTATGTTGGTTTTGCTGACAAAACCGTTAGTATTTCAACAGGTGCCATGACCATTAGTCTGGAATCTACTTCTCAAAATCTATCTGAAATTGTAGTTACTGGTTATGGTACTGCAAGAAGAAAAGATTTGACTGGTGCAACTGCTTCCCTTAAAGAAAAAGATTTTAACAAGGGAGTGTATACTTCCCCTGACCAGTTAATCCAGGGTAAGGCAGCGGGTGTTTTAGTTATAAACAATACTGGTCAGCCTGGTGGAACTACAACTGTAAGAATACGTGGTTCTTCATCCATCCGTTCAGGTAACCAGCCATTGTTTGTAGTGGATGGAGTTCCTTTATCGGGAGGTTCGGCCAGGCCAGGGCAAGGTGGCGGAGGTTTTGCTAATGATGGCGGTAACCCGTTAAACTTTATCAATCCTACAGATATAGCAGGTATAGAAATACTAAAAGATGCCTCTGCTACAGCCATTTACGGTTCGCGAGGTGCTAATGGCGTTGTATTGATAACTACAAAAAGAGGTAAGTCTGGTGCAGCACAAATTGATGTTACTGGTTCTACAAGTATAAGTAATGTTGCTAAAAGACTTGAAGTACTTGATGGAAACCAGTACCGGTCCGCTTTAAAAGATTATGCCATTGTTGGTGGAGATTTTGGTGGCAACGTAGATGCCTTCGATGAAATATCTCGTACTTCCATTACACAAAATTATAGCGTAGCTGTTGGTGGAGGTACTGAGGATGGCAGGTATCGTATTTCGGCAGGTTACCTCGATCAGCAAGGTATCATCAAGACGTCAGCTTTAAAGAAATTTACTGCAAACCTTACCAGCAACTTTAAATTTTTACCCAGCAAAAAGTTGGGCCTTGATATAAATGTTTTGGTTACTCAGACTAATGAAAACATTGCACCTATTTCAGCTTTTGTAGGTTTTACAGGTAATCTTATATCACAGGCTTTACAGTGGAACCCTACCCACCCACTAAGAACACCAGATGGAAAAGTTTGGATTGACCCTGCAGTTGGAGCAACTACAATTAACCCATTGGCCCAGTTGGAATATTTTAAAGATAAAGCCAATCTAAATACTATTATTGCCAGTATATCTCCTTCATATAAGTTTACCGACTTTTTGGAGTATAAGTTTTTATACAGCGTAAACAGGCAGGTAGGTGTTAGAAGAGGCCAGATTGACAGAACACTTAATGCACAGGGGATTGAAAACCGTGGGTCAGCGTTTGTAGGAAACCAGGAGCAAACCGATCAGCAGTTAACCAATACCTTAAACTTCAACAAGCAGGTGACATCAAGTCTAAATATTAATGCAGTGGTAGGTCACGAGTGGTTACTTTACGATACAAGGGGTAACAGCCTGAGTGGACAGGATTTTACGAACGTTGGTCTTAATTACTTTGATTATTTGCAGTATTCAACACAAAACAGCAGGGGCATTGGTTCATTTGCTTCTCCAACTACCGAATTACAATCCTTTTTTGGAAGGTCAATATTTAATTTGAAGGACAAATACATTTTAACGGGTACAATTAGGGCCGATGGCTCAACCAGGTTTGGTAAGAATAATAAGTACGGTTACTTTCCTTCAGTGGGTTTTGCCTGGAATGTATCAAACGAGGATTTTCTTAAGGGCAATACAGTCTTCAGTAATTTAAAAGCAAGAGTTAGTTGGGGTAGAACCGGTAACCAGGAGTTTCCTTCAGGGGCCTCTCTTAGCAGATTTGGTTTAGGACAGCAGGTTATTTCACAGTCAAATTACGGAAACGAGGATTTGAAATGGGAAAGTTCAACTACTACTAATGCGGGCATCGACTTCAGCCTGTTTGGAAATGTAGTTAGCGGTTCAGTAGATTATTTCTATAAGAAAACTACGGATGTACTTTTTGAACAAAATATCGTTCAGCCTGCACCAGGTGGTAAAATTTGGATCAATCTACCAGGCTATGTATTAAATAAAGGAGTAGAAGTATCCTTAACGGCAGCGGTTTTGAAAAGCAAAGATGTAAACTGGAATGTTGGAGGTAATGTTTCATTCCTTAGAAATACTGTAAATGGTTTAGCTGGCTTTTACGAAACTGGTGAATTAAGGGGACAGGGTTTCAGTCAGGTTAGAGGTCAAAGACTGGTGAACGATCAACCATTGAATGTTTGGTATTTGAGAAGATTTGAAGGCCTTGACAAAGGAACCGGAAACAGTGTTTATACTGATGGAGGAAATACTTTGTTTTATTCAGGAAGTCCTAACCCCAGAACTTTAGTGGGCGTAAATACGGATGTTAGCTATAAACATTTTACTGCTATTCTTAACATGAATGGAAACTTTGGTCATTACATTTTCAACAATACCGCCGCATCTGTGTTAGGGATAGGTAATTTGGGAACAAGGAATATTGCTGCAAACCTTATAGGAACAGGTATAAAAGAAAATTTAGCAAATGCACCTGCTCCTTCAACCCGTAACCTGGAAAAAGGTAATTACATTAAAATGGCCAATGCCACTATTAGTTACAGGGTTGGAAATATTGGGAATAGTATCAGGAATGTCAATGTATCTATAACAGGTCAAAACTTGTTTGTCATCACAAAGTATAGTGGTTTTGATCCGGAGGTTAATACTGATGGTGGCTTCGGAGGCATCCCATCATTGGGTATTGAATACATTCCATACCCTTCTGCCAGAACCATACTTATTGGCGTGAATTTCTCATTATAATCTATTAAAATCTTTCGTTTATGAAACGTATAAAAATATCATTTTTTGTTCTTTTAACTCTTGGAGGTTTTTCCTGCACCAAGCTTGATGAATCATTTAGAAGCGAATTGGAGCAAAGTAACTCAAGTAATATTACTGCCGCTCAACTGCTTATAAATGCTTATGATGGTTTGAACGGTCCTTTTCAAACAGGTGATTTATGGCATATTAGCGAGCATACCACTGATGAACTTATAGGGCCAACCCGTGGGGGCGATTGGGATGATAACGGACAATGGAGAGCTTTACATGCACATACATGGAATGCTGACCAGGGTCAGATTGGGGGAGCCTATAATGGCCTTTTGGGAACACAATTTTCTGCTTCCAACGTGCTTCAGTTTTCACCAACACCGCAACAAGCTGCTGAAGCCAGATTTATCAGGGCATTATCTATGTATGCTGTATTAGATGGGTACGACCAGGTTCCGTTTAGAGAAGATCTTACCAACTATAAAATTTTACCTAAGACTTTAAAAGGTAAAGAAGCTGCAGATTTTATCATTGCTGAGCTCAACGCAATATTACCTACCCTACCTGCCACTGGACCTTCTTATGTAGCAAATAAGAATGCTGCAAGAGCTTTATTAATGAAGGTGTACTTAAACAGAGGGGTTTATACTAACAGGGCTGCCCCAACCTTTGATGCTGCTGATATGAATATGGTTATTTCTTTAGCCGATCAAATTACCGGCTTTTCCTTAAATGATAATTTCTTCGACAACTTTGCGCCAGATAATGATGTGAAATCTAAAGAAAATATTTTTACCCTTTTTAACATAGCAGGTGGTCGTGGTGGAAATGTTCGTGGTTCTGCTTTCCAAACTTCTCACTACAACATGAACCCAGGTGGATGGAATGGATTTACCACACTTTCTGATTTTTATGATAAGTTTGAAGCTGTAGATCAGCGGATCGGACAATACTACACCTATCCTGGTTCTTTGCCTAATCCTGGTAAAAGAGTGAATGTTGGCTTTCTTATTGGTCAACAATATGATTTAACCACTGGTGCTGCTCTGTTTGCCAGAAATCCTGCCACAAAACCATTAGCTTTTACTCGTGAAGTAAAGATAAAAGAAGCTGATGCCGCCACCTTGGAGTACACCGGTATTAGGGTAATAAAGTATCCTTATGATTATGCAACTTCCGGCGATCAAAAAAATAATGATTGGGCTATCTTCAGGTATGCAGATGTACTATTAATGAAGTCCGAAGCACAGTTCAGAACCGGTAATACAGCTGCCCCACTAATTACTATAAATGATCTTCGGGCAAAAAGGGGTGCTACTCCGTTGCTTGCAGTTAATTTAGCCAACATGTTGGATGAGAGAGGAAGAGAATTGTATTGGGAAGGTTGGAGAAGGCAGGATCTTATTCGTTTTGGAAAATACCTGCAACCATGGCAGGAGAAACCAACTGATAATCCAAGAAATTTGTTATTTCCAATTCCAAGTAATCAGTTGTCTGTAAATCCAAACCTGGTTCAAAATCCTGGTTATTAAGATTACTTCCATTAATTACTTTTAAAAAATGGTCATTCGAAAGAATGACTATTTTGCTTTTATGAAAAGAATTTCCCCGTTAATATTTTTTCATGTTTGGATAATCCTTGTTTTCGCGGGGTGTAAAAAGGTTACAGTTGACCCTGTACTTTTTAGTTTAAAGGAAAATACGGGTATTGATTTTTCAAACAATATTTACAACACCAAAGACTTTAATATTTTTAGCTACCGCAATTTTTATAATGGTGGTGGGGTAGCTATTGGCGATTTAAACAATGATGGGTTGCCCGACCTGTTTTTTACTGCCAACATGAGTAGTAATAAATTATATCTTAACAAGGGTAATTTTAAGTTTGATGATATTACAGCCAAGGCAGGGTTAGATTACACATCTAAATGGAGTACCGGTGTTGTGATGGTGGATATAAACGCAGATGGATGGCTTGATATATACGTTTGTAATGCAGGTTACATTAATGGGCAGGCGCCGGAAAGCAAACTGTATATCAACAATCACAACCTTACATTTACAGATTCAGCAAAAGAATATGGGTTAACAAATACGGGTGGTTATGCCACCCATGCTGCATTTTTCGATTATGACCTTGACGGTGATTTAGACTGTTTTATTATCAACAACAGTTTTATTCCGGTAAACACATTAAACTATGCAAACAAAAGAAATTTAAGGTCACAGGACTGGCCGGTAGCCGATTTCTTAAAGGGTGGTGGTGATCATTTGTTGAGAAATGATGGCAACAAGTTTGTAGATGTAAGTAACCTTGCCGGTATCCATGGTTCCCTTATTAGTTTTGGTTTAGGCATTTCAGTTGGCGATGTAAATGGTGACCATTACCCCGATGTATACGTTTCCAACGATTTTTTCGAAAGAGATTATCTCTATATCAACCAAAAGAATGGCACATTTAAAGACGAACTAGAGGAGAGGATGCAACATACAAGTCTTGCCTCTATGGGTTCAGATATGGCAGATATAAATAACGATGGATATCCCGATATTTTTACAACAGATATGTTACCCGACGATGATTACAGGTTGAGAACTACCACCTCATTTGAAAATTTTGATACCTATCGGTTAAAGGAACGATCCGGCTTTTACCACCAGTTTGAACAAAATGCCCTCCAGGTTAATAACCAGGACGGAACTTTTAGTGATGTGGCAGCATTTAGCGGAGTAACTGCAACCGACTGGAGTTGGGGTGCACTATTTTTTGATGCAGATAATGATGGATTTAACGACATATATGTCTGTAATGGAATTAAGCAGGATGTTACTGACCAGGATTTTATAGACTTTTTTAGCAATGAAGTTTTTCAAAAAATGGCTTTAACTGGTAAAAAGGAGGAGATTGACAATATTATCAACAAAATGCCAACCAATCCTATTCCAAACAAAGCTTACAAAAACCTTGGTAATCTTAGCTTTACTGATAATGGAACTGCGTGGGGCTTTACCCAACCTTCATTTTCAAACGGCGCTTCGTATGCCGATCTCGACAACGACGGAGACCTTGACCTTGTGGTTAACAATGTAAACCAGCAGGCATTTGTTTATGAAAACAACAGTCGCAGCCTCAACAAAAACAATTATATCGGCTTTTCTATAACTGGAAAAGGAAAGAACACCTTTGCAATTGGAAGTACCATAAAAGTGTATGCCTCCAAACAAATCTTCTCCAGCGATATCATACCCAGCCGCGGTTTTCAGTCTTCGGTTGATTATAAAAGAATCATAGGTCTCGGTAATGTTAGTAAAGTTGACTCTGTTGTTATTGTTTGGCCCGACCGTACCTTTTCTTTATACAAAAATTTGGAAATAAACAAGGTGAACATAATAAAGGAACCTTTAACCGGAACAGTGGCTTTAGTCAATCCTACTGAAAAAATCAATCCTTATTTGTTACCGGTTAAAAGTGTTTTCGAGAAGCATAAAGAAGATGATTATGTTGATTACTATTATGAGAGAAACATTCCAAGGCAATTATCTGCCGAAGGACCCAGGGCAGCTTCCGGAAATGTAAATGGCGATGGACTGGAGGATGTATATGTTGGTGGTGCTGCAGGGCAGGCAGGCCAATTATACCTGCAAACAACTAAGGGGTTTGTAAAAAAGGATAATGCTGATTTCAATTTATTTAAAGAAGCAGAAGATGTACCTGTATTATTTTTTGATTGCGATGGGGATAAAGACCTTGATCTATTAGTAGCATCAGGAGGTAATAATGGGGTAGGGAGTAGTAAAACATCACTAACACGTTTATACCTCAATGATGGTAAAGGCAATTTTAAATTTAGTCCCAATGCAATGCCCGACAATAGAATGAATGCCGGTGTTCTGGTAAGTTTTGATTTTGATAAGGATGGTGATTTAGACGTTTTTGCAGGTAGTAGAAGTGTACCTCAAAATTATGGTCTGTCCCCTGAAAGTTTTGTTTATGTAAATGATGGTAAGGGACATTTTACATCTATGCCGCCACAAAATAAAGGTGAATTGACAAATGCTGGTATGATTACAGGAGTTGTGTGGGCAAATGTTACAGGTGATGCAACACCTGAACTTATAATTGTTGGAGAATGGATGGCACCCATGGTATTTTCTTATAATGGCAGCAAATTTGTGAGTGTGACAACCAACTTAAGCAAATTGTTTGGGTGGTGGCAATGTATTAGTGCATCCGACCTGGATAACGATGGCAGGGTAGACCTTGTTTTAGGAAATATGGGAGACAACTTTTATTTAAAACCTGATGAGAAGCATCCCGTAAAAATATGGATCGGCGATTATGATAAGGATTTTCTTCCGGATAAAATACTTACCCGAACTGTTGGCCAAAAAGATATGCCGGTTTTCTTCAAACGCGAAATGGTGGAACAATTTCCATTCTTAAAAAAAGAAAATCTGCACTATAACGAGTTTGCAAAAAAATCTGTCCAGGAATTGTTTGGTGCAGAAAGTATTAAAAAAAGTGAGGTTAAATTGTTTACATATCCCTCATCCATCATTGCTTTTAATGATGGTAATGGCAATTTTACCATTCAAAAACTACCTGTTCGTAATCAGCTTTCCTCAATGAATGTAGCCCGTTGTATTGACATTAATAATGATGGCAGGCTTGACATTATATCGGGAGGCAACCAGTTTAATATGCCTCCTCAATTTGGCAGGTTAGATGCAAGTTGTGGGGATGTATTATTGAATGAGGGAAGCAGAAAATTTACATGGGTGGGTTCGCAGCAATCAGGTTTAGCCTTGCATGGACAGATAAAAGATATTGTGGCAATTGCAGGGGGAAAGAATCAGAAGATAATGGTATTGCAAAATGATTCAATTCCTTTTTTATACAATGTTCGTGGTGGTTTGGGCAAATTAAAATAGATACGTTTTCTCACTAGAGGCTCAAGATTAACAACCATACAAATCAATCATCAATCTTTTAATAGTGCCATTGACTAAAAGATGCTTTTATAAAGCTCATTGATTGAACCACTACAACACTGAGACTTACATTTGCTTACAAACAGCAGCATTACTATTAAAGCATAAATTTAAAATCGCAGCTTCACAAACAACCAGTGCATGTTCAGGATTAAAAGTTTAATAATTTCTTTTTGTGTTATCATGTTTGGTTGTGTATCACCTAAAAAGCAACCTGTCCTTTTTGAGTTGATGGAAAGCAAACAAACAGGCCTGCACTTTAGCAATACGCTCAAATCCACCAATGACTTTAACCTATTTAAGTACATGTACTTTTATAACGGGGCAGGTGTAAGTACCGGTGATTTTAATAATGATGGACTGGCAGACTTGTTCTTTTCTTCTAACCAGGGTGACAATAAATTGTTCCTAAATAGGGGTCAATTAAAGTTTGAAGATATTACCATGAAGGCTAAAATTCCCCAGGATGCAGGATGGTCAACCGGGGTGTCGGTAGTTGATATAAACAACGATGGCCTGCTGGACATTTACATTTGTAAAGTTGGCAAATTTGAAATGTTGAGCAGTAGTAACCAATTATTGATTTGCCAGGGCATCGACAAATCCGGCATTCCTTTTTATAAAGATGAAGCAAAGGCTTACGGGTTAAACTTTTCAGGATTTAGCACCCAGGCTGCTTTTTTTGACTACGATTTGGATGGTGACCTGGACATGTTTTTACTAAATCATTCGGTACATCAAAATGGCAATTTTGCACCCCGCAGCAATTTTACGGGCTCACACAGCCTCTTATCAGGAGACCGCATTTTTAAAAATAACTCCAACGATACTTTTACCGATGTTACCTATGAAACGGGTATAAACAGTACGGATATTAGTTATGGTCTGGGTGTTTGTATTGCAGATATTAATTTAGACGGCTACCCTGACATTTATGTGGGTAATGACTTTCATGAAAACGACTATTTATACATCAATCAAAAAAACGGAACCTTTAAAGAGCAGGAAAATGATGTGCTAATGCATACCAGCCAATTTACCATGGGTGTGGATGTGGCTGATGTTAACAATGATCTGTTACCTGAAATTATTACGGTGGATATGCTGCCTGCTGATCCACATACATTAAAGCGCAGCCTGGGCAGTAATGAATACGATGTTTTTTTCGAGAAGATCAGACTAGGATATAATTACCAGTATTCGCGTAATACGCTTCAATTTAACAGGGGCAATGGCATGTTTAGTGAAGTGGGTCTTTTTGCAAACGTAGCCGCAACAGATTGGTCATGGTGCCCGCTTTGGATGGATTTTGATAACGATGGATTAAAGGATTTGTTTATCTCCAATGGAATTCCTAAACGAATGAATGACATTGATTACATCAACTTTATTTCGGACCAGGAGATACAATCAAAAATTTTAGAAAATAAAATAAAAGAAACTGACGCCATTCTAATTGAGAAATTTCCCCAGATAAAAATTCCAAATAAGTTTTATCTTAATAAAGGAAACCTGAATTTTTTTGACGAAGAAAGCAGCATTTTCAACGATAAACCAACGTACTCAAACGGTGCTGTATACGCCGACTTTGATAATGACGGCGACCTGGATATAGTTGTAAATAACATTGATGAAGAAGTGATGCTTTATCAAAATAAAAGTAGTGCAGCTAATGATTCCGCCTGGTTGGATGTAAAACTTATTGGGCCTGCTGCTAACATAAATGCTATTGGCTCAAAAGTTATTGTTTACAGTAAGAATTCAAAACGTCTTTACGAAAAAACGCCGGTGCATGGCTTTATGTCAAGCATGGAGATGCCAGTACATATTGGTCTTGACAAAACTATAGTTGATTCTATTGTAGTCATCTGGCCTGATAACTCTTATCAAAAAATTCAACCTAACAAAACACATAAACTTGAGCTTGCTTATAAGGCTGGTTTGGCAAAGTTTGATTACGCTTCATTAATAAAATTTGCCTCAAATACTCCGTCGGTCACTGATATTACCAATGAGGTAAAACTAGATTACCTGCACAAGGAAAATGCATTTGCTGAATTTAACCGCGAACCCTTGTTGCCACATTTATTGTCAACTGAATCTCCGGCACTTGCTATAGCAGATGTAAATCACGATGGCCTGGACGATGTGTTTTTTGGTGCAGCACGTGGCAGTAAAAGTGCCCTGTTTCTTCAGTCAGCTAATGGAAAATTTATAAAGAATAATACCCCTGCACTGGATGCTGACAGCAATTACGAAGATGTAGATGCCTGTTGGGCCGATGTTAATAAGGATGGAAATATTGACCTGGTAATAGCTAGTGGTGGTAACGAGTATTACGGAGAAGAAGCATACATATCGCCACGTGTTTATTTGAACGATGGAAAAGGAGGATTGGTTAGAAAGGCCGATGCTTTTAGCAACTTGTTTTTAACTGCATCAACAGTTACATCAGTCGATTTTAATAATGATGGATTTGCAGACCTCTTTATTGGTGCCCGGACAACGCCCTGGGATTATGGAAAAATACCTGTCTCTTATTTATTACAAAACGATGGTACCGGCAGGTTCACTGACGTTACCAATAAAGTTGCACCAGGCCTGTCAAATGCAGGCTTTGTAACCCAGTCAACCTGGGTTGATTTGGATAAGGATGGTGATAAGGATTTACTACTTGCATTGGAGTGGGGTGCACCCACAGCTTTCATAAACAATAATGGAAGCTTTACTAAAAAGATATTGAGCGATAAAATTGGCTGGTGGAATTTTATATTACCAATAGATATTGACAACGATGGAGATATTGACCTGGTGTCGGGTAACCTGGGGTTAAATAGCCGCCTTAAAGCCAGTGATGCTGAACCGGTACGGTTGTACTACAACGACTTTGATGACAATGGAAAAGAAGAACAAGTACTTACTTACTACGTAAAAGGAAATGAATTGCCATTTGCTAACAAAGTCGAACTTGAGAAGCAAATCCCCATTTTGAAAAAGCGTTTTCTCTATGCCAAAAACCTGGCTGAAGCATCTTTAGAAACCATTTTGACAAAAGAAAAGCTTTCATCATCAAAAATCTTTTCGGCAAATTATTTTTCAAATGCAATTTTCATCAATGATGGTAAAATGAATTTTAGTGCAGTTGCCCTGCCATTTGAAGCTCAGTTAAGCACCTATCGCGAAGCGGTATCTATAAATGCAAACGGAGATGCTTTACCTGATCTTTTGCTAGTGGGAAACTATTACGATAACAATATTGAAATGGGTAGGTACGATGCTGATTATGGAACATTACTCATAAACAAGGGCAAGGGAAATTTTGTAAGTCAGCCTGTAAAAGGACTGGTTTTAAAAGGGCAGCAACGACATATCAAAACCATTACTATTAAAGGAAAGGAAGCCTTTGTAATTGCCCAAAACAATGACAGTGCAAGAGTAATTCAGTTTGCACACTCTCCTAATAGATAATTACAATAGTAGTTACGTTATATATTTTCTTCCGCCGAAACACTTTAAAAAACAAAGCCCCTTTGAAAAATCAAAGAGGCTTGGTAAGGTCTATATTGATTTGTTATTGACCTCCAGAAGAACTTTCGCCATTCTGTATCAGTCTCATTAACTCATCAAGTTTAGGCTCCAGAATAATCTCTGTTCTACGGTTTTTAGCACGTCCCTGTGTTGACATGTTTGTATCTACCGGATCGTATTTGCTATGACCGCTGGCTATTACTCTTGCTGCATCCACTTTATAAGTATCAGTCAATATTCTTACGATAGCCGTTGCTCTTGCGGTGCTCAGTTCCCAGTTGTCAGCGTACTTGCCTTTTATTGGGATAGAATCTGTGTGACCTTCAATATTCACATTAATATCCGGGTTCACATTCAATACTGTCGCAAGTTTTGACAATGCTTCGCGGCCTTTTGGATTAACAACTGCGCTACCTGATGGGAATAATAAATTTTCCTGCAGGCTCACATATACTTTACCATTTTTGGTAGATACTGTTAATTCGTTTGAGTTAAAACCAACCAATGCGTCGTTGATCTTATTCCGTAAAGCCTCAGTATTTTTTTTCTGCTGATCAATTAATGCCTGTAATTGCTCCAGCCTGCGCTGTTGATCGGCAATTTGCTTTTGGCTCATATTTAGCTGGCTGCTGGCATCCTGTAAACGATTGGTTGCTTCAGTTCGGGTCGATTCAAGTTGTTTCTGTAATGCAATCCTTGCTTTTTCAAGATCGGCTGAATTATCCTGCAAACGGTTCACATTAGTTTCAAGTGAAGATATTTTGCCGGCCATCTTTGTACTATCGCGTTGCATTTGGCTAATTCGATCTTCAGCGCTCAACAGTTTACTTTTGGGTACGCATGAAAAAAACGTCAATGATGAAATGATTACCATTGAGGGGAGGAGAAAAGATTTTTTAAACATGGTTAACTGTTTACCAGTTTAACTAAATTATCATGCCATAGCGCCCTTATTAAACATGTTTTCAAATTTTATTGTATTGATAACGTGATGGTTAATCTATGCTGCGTTTGAATAGTGTCCGCTGTAGTAAATTTGTTCAATGAAATTATTTTTGGTTTTGTTAGTGTTGGTCACGTGTTTTTGTTCATGCGAAAAAACCCTAAACCTTCAACCGGATACACTTAACCCGTTGCTGGTGGTGGATGGTTCCATAGAAACCAATCAACCGCCGGTTATCTTTCTTAGCTCATCACTCAACTATTTCAGTAAAATTTCTCCTGACATATTTGCTGCCTCACTGGTGCATAATGCCATCGTTATTATTTCAGATGGAAATCGTTCACATAAACTTAGAGAATATACCGTACCACTTAACAATGGTTACAGCATTAGTTACTATTCAATTGACAGTGCTAACCTGGCTACGGCAATTATAGGTCAGCCAGGTAAAACCTACCAGCTTTCAATTGAAGCCCTCGGACAAAAATTTTCAGCAGTTACCACCATTCCGGTACTCGCAAAAAAAGTGGATAGCCTGTGGTGGAAAAATGCTCCCGGTATTGCAGACAGTAACAAAGCCGTGCTATTGGCAAAGGTTACTGATCCGCCCGGTTTTGGTAATTACATACGGTATTTTACAAAGGTAAATTCAGGTGAAATGTTACCAGGTGCCAACTCAGTTTTCGACGACCAGGTGGTTGATGGGTCAACTTACGAAGTGCAGGTTGACCAGGGCATTAATCGAAACGATCCTCCTAAATTTGAAGACTTTGGTTTTTTTAAACGGGGAGATACAGTAACTGTTAAGTTTACTAATATCGATAAACCTACCTTCGATTTTTGGCGTACGTTGGAGTATAGTTACCAGAGCATAGGAAATCCGTTTTCTTCCCCTGCCACCATCATAAATAATATAAAAGGTGCATTGGGTACCTTTAGCGGTTACTCAGTTCAGTACAAAACTTTAATCATTCCTAAGTAAGTTGCATGACAAAAGCTGCAGGTAAAATGATAGGTCTATCTTTTGTAGTATAGCCTGCGACAAACAACCAGGGTGATTAAATCGTTTAACTAAAAAGAGTTCTTCAGCCGATCTTTAATAATTACAAAATTTCAATTTATACAGAATGGAAAATGCAGAAAAAGTTCATTGCTTAATTATAGGATCAGGACCTGCAGGTTATACCGCAGCAATCTATGCAGCCCGTGCAAACATGAAGCCTGTTTTGTACCAGGGTATCCAACCAGGGGGACAATTGACTATTACAACTGAAGTTGAAAACTATCCAGGCTATGCTGATGGTATACAGGGACCGGAAATGATGGTTGATTTTGAAAAGCAGGCAACAAGAATGGGAGCCGATATTCGCTATGGCCTTGTTACAAAAGTTGATTTTTTAGAGTCCCCTTATAAAGTTTGGGTAGATGAAGATAAACTGGTGTTGGCCGATTCGGTTATTGTAAGTACAGGTGCTTCGGCAAAATGGCTGGGTTTAGAAAGCGAGCAAAGACTAAATGGTTATGGTGTAAGCGCCTGTGCTGTGTGTGATGGATTTTTCTTTAAAGGGAAAGAAGTAGCCATTGTTGGTGCAGGAGATACTGCTGCTGAAGAAGCACTATACTTGTCTAAAATGTGCAGCAAAGTGTATATGCTTATTCGAAAAGGTGCCATGAAAGCGTCAAAAATTATGCAGGACAGGGTATTCAGAGCTGAAAATATAGAGGTGCTTTGGAACACCGAAACAGAAGAAGTTCTGGGAGATAAAAAGGTTGATTCAATTCGGGTAAAGAACAACCAAACCAACCAGGTATCAATAATACCGGTAAGTGCTTTTTTTGTAGCCATTGGTCATACGCCCAATAGCGACATATTTAAAGGCTGGTTGGATATGGATGAAGCAGGTTACATATGTACTACCCCTGGTACCAGTAAAACAAATGTGGAAGGGATATTTGCCTCCGGCGATGTGCAGGATAAAATATACAGGCAAGCCGTGACAGCAGCGGGCAGTGGTTGTATGGCCGCACTGGATGCAGAGCGGTATCTGAGTATGAACGAACTGATTTAAACAAGAGCCGGGCCTATTGCAGCAGCTATCTTTCCAGGGTAACTATTGCAATTGGCCGACTTTCTTTTTGGCTATATCCTACATAGCCTGTTAATATTACCTGCACTTCATTAATTGCCAAAGCATTTTTATGATGACCATCCACCTTCACCAACTAAGGTTTCATGCGTTTCATGGTATTTATGCTGAAGAAAAAGTATTAGGTGGTGAATTTGAGGTAAACCTCTCCGTTAACTACGAGCCTACCCAACTACCCGTTACCGACTTGCATCAAAGTATTAACTATGCTTTGTTATACGAGCTGGTGAAAAGGAAAATGGAAATTCCCTCCCCTATTTTAGAAACTTTTGTTACAAATCTTGCCGTTGATATTCTGGCACAATTTTCAATCGTGGAGGAGGTTTATATTTCCATTACCAAACTTCGCCCACCAATTATAAATTTTGAAGGTTCGGTAGGCGTAAGTTTTACATTAAAAAGAAATTAGTAATGAGTCGATTGTTTGTTTTGTTATTGAGTATTTGCATTGTAAGTAGTTCATTTAGCCAGGATGTAACAGTTTTATTAAAAGAAGGATTGAATTTAGAGCGTTCGTTAAAAGACGAAGAAGCTCTGGCGAAATACCAGCAGGTACTTAAATCAGATAAAAATAATGTACAGGCCTTGATTCGAAGCGCAGAGTTAAGTGCTGCAATTGGTGCACGCCAGGCTGATAAAAAAGGTAAAATAAATCAATACAGCAAAGCAAAAGATTTTGCAGATGCCGCCCTGCTTATTGATTCTAATAATGCTGATGCAAACTATGTAAGAGCCGTGGTTGCAGGAAAATTTACCGAAGTAGAAACTGACAATAAAAAGATTGTTGAAAACGTAAAGGATATTAAGCTGTACGCTGATAAAACGCTCAGGTTAAATCCCCGGCATGCCAAAGCAAACTACGTTTTAGGAAAATGGAATTTTGAAATGGTAAACCTTGCGTGGGCCAAAAGGGCCGCAGTCAAACTTTTTTATGGAGGCCTGCCTAATGCAAACATAGACACCGCGGTTGCCTACATGGAAAAGGCTCGTATTCTAGACCAATATTTTGTGCTCAACTACCTCGATCTTGCCAAAGCCTACAAGTATGATGATAAGCCAGCCCGTGCCATAGAAGTTTTAAACAAACTGGTTAAACTTCCTACACGTACACCTGACGATGCCGGCCTTAAAGAGGAAGGCAAAAAGATACTGAGTGAGATGCAATAGCCTTGTGGTCCCCACAATAGCAGGCAGGTAATAAATGTTACTTCCTTTTAACAATTGAAAGTGTAACAGATTAAAGGGCAACACCTTTTTTGAATTACCTTAGCGGCTTAACTTTTTGCATGAAGAAGACACATATAATTCTACTGGTTTTTATTGCCATTTCCATAGCGGTGCTGTTGAGTTTTATGGGTGATATTACTACCTACGACACAGTAACCTCAGCTAAAGAAAAGCCCGGCAAATTTGTACACCTCATTGCCAAAGTGCAGCAAAACTCTTTGCAATACGATCCCGTTAAAGATCCTAATTACTTAGCCTTTACCGCTGTTGACTCATTAGGCAACAGTATTAAAGTTGTATACCACAACACCAAACCTACCGACATGGAAAAAAGTGAGCGTCTCGTTTTAAAAGGTAGGGTTCAGGACGATCATTTTGAATGCAAGGATATTTTACTTAAGTGCCCGTCAAAGTATAAAGATGATATGAATGCTGCCAAAAAGCAATTGGGTACTGCATCAATAAACAACACTCCGCAACAAATCGCAACTGAAACTAAATAACTGCTATGGAATTTGTAGGTGAACACCTTTTGCCCGGACAACTGGGTCATTTTTTTACAATACTTTCTTTGGTGGCTAGCTTAACGGCCACCATTGCTTTTTTTAAAGCCACTAATACATCAGACCTTAACCAAAAAAATAGTTGGCTGCGGTTGGCCAGGATTGCATTCTTAGCTGAAACAGTCTCAGTCATTGCCATATTTGCTGCGCTTTATTTTATCATTTCAAATCATTTGTTTGAGTTTAAATATGCCTGGCAGCATAGCAGCAGGGCTTTGCAGGTAGAATACTTGCTAAGTTGTTTTTGGGAAGGACAGGAAGGAAGTTTTATGCTGTGGAGTTTTTGGCATTGTGTGCTTGGTTGGGTTTTAATATGGCGGGCTAAAAAATGGGAAGCCCCTGTAATGACCGTAATAAGCTTTATGCAGTTTTGTTTGGCAACCATGCTTATTGGCATGTACTTTTTCACCACAAAAGTTGGTAGCAGTCCATTTGTATTGTTACGAAACGAAATGAAAGATGCACCCATATTTTCGCAGGCCAATTACCTGTCGTTTGTAAAAGATGGCAATGGTTTGAATGCCCTTTTACAAAACTATTGGATGGTTATTCATCCCCCTGTATTGTTTCTTGGATTTGCTTCTACTATTGTACCCTTTGCTTATGCTATTGCTGGCTTGTGGACAAAAGATCATAAGGGCTGGACAAGGCCCGCTATTCCGTGGGCGGCGTTCTCAGGTGCTATTTTGGGAGTAGGTATTATGATGGGTGCAGCATGGGCATATGAGAGCCTTACTTTTGGTGGATATTGGGCATGGGATCCGGTAGAAAATGCATCCTTAGTGCCCTGGCTCGTAATGATAGCCGGTATGCATACCAACCTCATTTTTAAAAGCAGTGGGTACTCTTTAAAAAGCACCTATGTCTTTTACATTCTTTCGTTCATACTGGTGTTGTATTCAACTTTCTTAACTCGTAGTGGCATCTTGGGCGATACCTCAGTACATGCCTTTACTGATCTTGGAATGAACCTGCAATTGGTGTTGTTTCTACTTGCTTTCCTGGTACCTGCCTTCACATTATACTTTATGCGAAGCAAAGAAATACCAACAATTATAAAAGAAGAGAATACCTATAGCCGGGAGTTTTGGATGTTTATAGGTGCATTGGTTTTCTTTTTATCAGGCATGGTCATCATTGTTACAACTTCCTTGCCTGTGTTCAATAAAATACTTTCAACCAAATGGGCTGTGGGAGATGATCCCGAAGGTTTTCATAACCAGGTGCAGGTTTTTGTAGCTATAATTCTTGGCTTACTTACTGCCATTACTCAATATTTAAAATACAAGGACACTCCCCGTCAATACCTTTTTAAAAAGATTATGTTGCCTACCATTGTTGCGGTGTTGCTTAGTGCAGCCATAAGCATTTGGGGTGGAATTGAATATAGTAAAAAGGGTATTGGATTTTTGATAGCAGTTCATTTAGCTGTGTTTGCGGCTATTTATTCAATTGTAGCAAACGCCAGTTACATATGGCTTGTTATGAAGGGAAGGGTGAGGGCTGCAGGTGCGTCGGTTGCCCACGTGGGTTTTGCGATGGTATTGCTTGGTATACTAATTTCATCTTCAAAAAAATCGGTTTTAAGTTATAATACTACAGGCATGTCGCCATTAAAAATTGGTGATAAAGAAAGTCCTCTTGAAAATATTACATTGGTAAAGGGCGTGTCTACTGACATGGGTAAATATATGGTTACCTACAAAGGCGATTCACTAAACCATAAGGATCGTAAAAGATATTACGAGATTAATTTTGTAAAGAAAACTAACAAAGAAACTTTTAGCCTGTACCCTGATATTATTGAAAACAATAAAGGCTCTGAAGGGGTAACTCCCAATCCTGATGCAAAGCATTACTGGAATAGAGACATTTTTACCTACCTCACATTTTTAGGCGATCCATCTAAAATTAAGGGTAACGATACTACCACTTTTAGAAATACCGAGGTTAGAATTGGAGACACGTTGTTTTACAGTAATGGTATCATTGTTTTGAATAAAGTAGTGATTAACCCACAAAATGACCGTTACAATTTTGCTGCTTCTGATACTGCACTTGCACTTGACCTTTCTGTAATCTCAAAGGATGGCAACAGGTACTCAAGCCAGCCCTTAATAAAAGTTGTGGATGGTGCAGTGGTAAAAGTGCCGGATACTGTTATGGCTCAAAGCCTGGTGATACAATTTAACCAGGTAAAAAATCAACAGAAAGGTTTACTTGAATTAGGGGTGAAAGAAACCAGTGGAGTATTGGATTTTGTAACCCTGAAGGCTTACGAATTTCCTTTTATAAATGTATTGTGGCTAGGAGTAATGGTTATGGTTGTGGGTATGGTGATGAGTATTTACCAACGATTGAAAATAAATGTAAAACTGGTAAGTAAAACGGAAAATACAGTTACAAAAAGTTCGGGTAAGATATCGCAGGTTTAAACGGTTTTACTGTTCTGTAATATAAAAAATCCGCCGGCATCACAGGCGGATTTTTAGCTTAATAATAAGAGGATGTGCAATGTTGATACTAAATTTATTGCTTTACGAACCGTACAATTCTTCTTTCGTTCATGCTCTCTGCTACCAAAGTATATGTTCCGCTTTTTAGGCCGTTTAATGAAAGTGTTACAATGCCACTGCCTGTTATGGTTTGTTGATTGCTCATTAGTTTACCACTTGCATCAATAATCCGGAGTGTAATTTTCTCGTTTGTTGAGGATATTTGTAATGGCAGAACATCCTTTGTGGGGTTGCCCAGTGCTTTAATAGTAAAATAATTCTTTCCGCTAAGCGCTAAAGTAATAACCTTACTGTAAGTGCTGCTACCATCTTTACCACGTTCCTGCAAACGGTAATACACCCTTGGTTTGGTTATGCCGTTAATTCCTGCATCAACAAATTGATAAGTTGACTTATAAATAGAATTACCCGTTGCGGTAACGGTTCCAATGGTAACAAAGTTCTGACCATCATCGCTACGTTGTACAACAAAATCGCGGCTGTTTATTTCTTTGGATGTACTCCATTGTACCAGGGCATCTCCAGTGCGTTTGGCTACGGTAAAATCCAGCAAGTGTAATGGTAATGGTAAAACACCTTCAAGTACATATAAGTCAAATGCCGGCTGCCCAATGTTATCCGATGCATTAAAAAATAACCTGCCATTTGTTACATAATAATATAAGATGGGGTCAGAACTTGCGGCATTTGGATTTATGTCTGCTACTATATCTGTACCCAAGTCTGTACCATCGCTTTTCCAAACTTCCAAACCCTTGGTAGTGTTGTTGGCTGCAAAATAAAAGTTTGCAGATGTATAAGCGTAGGTGCCAAATCCAACGCCATCAGCTGCGCCGGGACCAATATTTTTTACCATCATTGTTCCCGGCAATGTTCCGTCAGTTACCCAAAGCTCCACACCTTCGGCAACAGTACCTGCAGTAAAAAAGAACTTATTACCCTGGAACAGCGGTTGAGTTACTGTCTGGTTTACAAAATCAATGTCGTATGGTGGAAAAATAAAAGGAGAACCGCTGTAGTCTACAGGTGAGAATGCTTTGAATAAAGTAGTTCCATCAGGGGTTCCATCAGATTGCCACATCTCGTACCGGCTGCTTAAATCAGATGAAGAAAAGAAGAATTTATTGCCCAGTTTTACTGCATTAAAAATTGAGGTTGAAGAAAGGGGGCCGGATTGAATGTCTTTCAAAATAACCGTATTCAGTTCTGAACCATCAGTACTCCAAACTTCATCGCCATGAACCCCATCGTTTGCCACAAAAAATAGTTTGTCGTTAAAGCGGAATGGAAAGGGAATGTTTACAAATGAATACATGTTTCCAGGGCCGGGATTGATATCTTTTAAAATGGATGTGCCACCTGGTGTACCATTTGTTTTCCAATACTCAGTGCCGTGTGCGGCGTCGGTAGCCTGGAATATTACAAGGTTGTTAAAGGGATAAAAATTGTCGGGGTTTGAAGAAGCTGTTCCCGGGTTTATATCACCTAATGGTATGGTTCCACCAGCCGTACCATCAGACTTCCATAATTCAGCACCTTCTGTGGTGGTACGTACAGAGAGTAAGAGGTAACTATTATTGGAAAACAAATGATAGGCATCAATAGTATTACTGCCAGTTGGGCCGTTAATAATATCTTTTACCAAAGTGGTGCCCCCAGACGATCCATCTGTCCGCCATAGTTCCCTTCCTTCTGCGGGCCTGTAAGCAGTAAAGTATACAAAGCCATTGAGTGTTGCAAAATCTGCATCGGGGGTGGAGCTTGCATTGGTAGGATTAATATCACTCACTAAAGAGGTGCCAATCACAGTTCCATCAGTTTTAAAGACTTCTATGCCAGTAGCAGCAGTGGTACCCTTAAAAATGTAGTTCGGTCCTAACAAACTTCCTCCATCTTTATAGGTGATGGTGTTAGATAGTTGTAGTGTACCAACGAGGGTTCCATCCGTAACCCAAAGGGTGGAATCGATATCTGAAACCAATAAGATTTTTCCATTGGGAAATGGAATAACTGGCGTTAGGCTGTTGTTTGAATTGATTTGGGTTACCTGCGCTTTTAATGAAAAGGCACATAAAAAGATGAGTGCAAAAAAGGGTACAGAAATTTTCATAATTCGTATTTAGGTTATAAAAAAATAAACTACTTGCTGCATAAATAAAATACCGGAGGTTTTCAAAAACTCGTGAGTATCTCTATTCACCATCAAATTTCTCCAATTAAAAATAGCATGTATAATCTTTAAATGAAAGTGTTTTCAACTATTTTAATGGTGGAATTACATGATAAATCTCATAAGTGCATATGCTTACTTACTGATTTTGTACCGCTCAATTTTTAATGGTTCACCAAATACCATTTTATATATACCTTATGCTTTCTGTCATCAACTATTAATCAAAATAAATTTTATGTACAAGCTTATTTTACTGTTAGTGCTTGTTCCAGGCTTTAGCTATACTTCGCATGCACAACAACCTACCATAAATTCTGATGGGAGTCGTTTATACATGTACTGTTATTTTATTTCATCTTCATGCCTGTTGATGCAAAATGTAGCCTGAGTTCTTTGTTCTTTAAAAATTATTGGGATAAACCTAAGGCTGGGGTACAAATAAAAGCAAGGATCTTTCTCAGGGTTTTACAAATTCATTTATGTATTGTATACCTGGATGCAGGCTTATCCAAGATGTTTGGAACTCAATGGTGGAATGGAGAAGCAGTTTGTAGGTCATTAACCCAATTTCCATTCAATCCTTTCAACATGACCTTCCTGCATAATTTCCCGTTGTTGTTGCAGGTAACCGGATGGGTTGTACTGGCAATAGAAACTTTCTATATTTTACTGGTTTGGAATTATAAAACAAGAAAGTTTTTTTTGCCGTGTGTAATTTGTTTGCATGCAGGTATTGCATTTTTAGTAGGCTTGCACTTTTTCGGATGTATCATGATCATAATGAACATTACGGCGTTTGCTTTTAATAATGAAGTTAAGGTGGTTAATAAGTCGTATCGTCTTTAAACTACCCAACTATTTTGTTACGTATACCGTCTTATCACTGTAGCATTCTTACATATAAATTTGGTACATATTAGCTAACTATTTAACCTTTAATTTTTCATGAAAATATTCACTCCACTATTTTTTAAAACCGTAGTCATTTTTATTACTGTAAGTTTCTTCTACACTCATGTTCAGGCGCAATTGGATACTGCATTATTGTCTGCCAGTCTTTTAAAAAACAAAGACAAGCTAGTTAAAGAAAGCGTTTGGCTGGTATATAAAAATGGTAAGATTGTTTACAAAAACGAATTAGGCGGAATGAATTTTAAGACCCAACAACCTGTTGGAGCAGCGAGCCAATGGCTCACCTCAGCTTTATTAATGACTTTTGTGCAAGAGGGAAAGTTATCGCTGAATGATAAGGTGAGTGACTACTTGCCAATATTTTCCAAATACGGCAAAGCATATATAACCATTGCTCATTGTTTAACTAACAACACCGGTTTACAGAATGAACATGGAGTTGCCAAAATTTTCCAGAAAAGTAAATTTCATACCCTTGATGAAGAAGTAAATGATTATGCAGCTAAAAGGGAAATCAATACAAACCCTGGTACAGAGTTCGATTATAGCAACATAGGATTTAATATAATTGGTAAAGTATTAGAAGTGGTTACAAAAAAGGCTTTTGACAGGCTGATGACCGAGCGCCTTTTTCGCCCCTTAATGATGCGCAATTCAACCTTTGCAAACGAAGATTATAATGACGCAGTAAGCCCGGCCTTTGGGGCCCGTTCAACTGCTATAGATTACATGAACTTTCTAAGTATGGTTTTGAACAAAGGCAATTTTAATGGCAAACCTTTTTTGAGTGAAGAGAGCATTAATACTTTGCTTACAATAAATGCGGGTAGTTCAGCCATAAAAAATGCTCCTAAAACAGTTGAAGGAGCAAACTATGCCCCCGGTAGTTGGGTAATGCAAACTTCTGCTGCTGGCAAGCCTACAGTTTTTGCAGCCCCATCACTTGGAGGTATGTGGCCAATAGTTGATTTATGTCATCAGTATGCGTTGCTTCATTTTACTAAATTTTATAACAGTGAACAACGGAAGGAAATTGTTATGGAAATTAAATCTATCCTTGATGATTCGTATGGTGGAAAGTGTGATTGATTAAGAGCCTGCAAACTGTATTTCAACAATTTGTAAGCACCAAATAAAAAGCCGGTAATTGTTAGTTACCGGCTTTTTGTAAGTCAATAAAGGAATGTGTCAGGATGCTTTGCCCATTTGTTTTAGGTAAGATACATGCGATACAACAGCCTGGCGCAGCTTAGGATATTCAATGTATTCAACACCAAATTCTTCGCAGGCCTGCTTTATTATTTTGCTTATTTGTGGATAATGTACGTGTGAAATTTTAGGAAACAGGTGATGCTCAATCTGGAAATTTAAGCCGCCAACTAACCAGGAGATAACCGTATTACGGGTTGCAAAGTTAGCCGTGGTTTTAATTTGATGGATAGCCCACTCATCCTCCATTTTACCTGTGGCTTCATTAGGCAATGGAAAGTGTGTGTGCTCAACAGTATGGGCTAATTGAAATACAATGCTCAAAACAAAACCTGCTACTAATCCCATGCTTAAAAAGCCAATAATCCATGCTGAAAAACCCACCATATAAATGGGTAAACCAACAAAAATAAAAGCATGAGCAAGCTTATAAAACCAAAAAGAGATATGCTCTTTAGCCGTCATTTTGCGTAGGGCAATAGAACCAATTTTGCCTGAGAAGTATTTAATATAATCGGTAACGAAAATCCAATAGATATATAAAAGGGAATAAGCAGCTGGAAAATAAACGTGCTGGTACTTGTGGATTTTGTAATGACTTTGCTCATCGCACAAACGAAGCAGCGGACGTGCTTCAATGTCATCATCAACCCCATGAATATTGGTATAGGTATGATGTATAATGTTATGCTTAGACTTCCACATATATTGGCTGGCACCTAAAAAATTAGCAATGTTGGAGGCTATATCATTGATCCATTGGTAACGGCTAAAACTTCCGTGGGCACCATCGTGCATCACATTAAAACCTATAGCAGCAACTACGCAACCCATCAATACACTTTCTGCAATAGCTAAAATTGTAGTTGGTGTAAAAAATACCAGGTGTACATAAAGCGCAAAAAAAGATGTCATTAAAACCACAGCCTTAATATACAACCTGCGATTGCCTGTTTGCGATTTTCCTTTCTGGTTAAAATAGTCGCCTATTCTTTTCTTCAATTCGCTATGAAAGGAGAGGGGGACTTTGGGAAATTTTGGTGTAGCCATTTAATTTTTTTTTTGCGTTAATGCAGATCGTTTAAAATAATTATGTTTTTTAAGGCTTAAGTATTATGTTGAATAAAGGCATCAAGGCTTGTTACTCCAAGCATTTTTTCACTTATGTATCCTTCAGCATACTTTACACCTATACGTTTACCCAGCATCATAGCCCTTGCCTTTACAGTTTCTAAAAATTCGGGGCTCGAGATATAGGTTTCTGGTTCATTTAAATCAGGATTAAAAAACTGCGTAGTGTAACATAATACAGATTCAATTTTCTTATCCATATGTTCAGATATGTCTACTACAAAATCAGGTTGCAAAAAACGATCCTGCAGGTAATGAAAAACATATTTTGGTCTCCATGCCTCCTGCTGTATTCCATCAAGTTCAGTTTCAATTTTTCTTAACCCGGATAAAAATGCTGCATCTGAAACCAATTTTGAACTGCGGCCATGATCAGGGTGACGATCTTCAGGTGCATTGCAGATGATGATTTCCGGCTGGTATTTCCTTATCATTTTGATCACCTTTCTCTGGTGAACTTCATCGTTTAAAAAAAATCCATCTGCCAGTCCAACGTTCTCTCTTACCTGCACACCCAACACTTTTGCTGCGTTGGCAGCTTCAGTTTTTCTTATTTCGGCTGATCCTCTTGTTCCAAGTTCTCCACGGGTTAAATCGATAATACCAACCTTTTTTCCTTCTCCTAAAGCAACCAGTATGGTTCCCGAACAACCTAATTCTACATCATCCGGGTGCACACCCACAGCTAAAACATCCAGTTTTAAATGCATAAACTCAAAACATTTCTAAGGGCGCAAGGTAAACTATTTAGCGAATTACTATTGTTAAGGTATAGGTTTAAAACTCTGAAGTATTATTACTATGAGCAGTTTATCAACGCCTAATACAAGTAAAAGGATATAAATGTTGTGGGAGAAAGAAATTAGACATTGGCTTAACTGCGATGACCATACATGCGTTCAACGTCCTGTACTATGATTTCTATGGGTTGATCTTTAGTGGCAGGTTCATAAGATTGCTTGAGGCTGCTGCCTAGTATTACTGCAATCGTTTGGTAAAAGCCTGCAGCAAAGCCACCTTTATATTCATGAATGATTTCGTAACAATTATTGCCGGTTTCGCGATTGATGAGTTTCATTAATACTTTACCCTGGTAAACAGATAGGTTGGTTATTTTATCAGCAAATTCTTTTTTCAAATCTTTCTCCCTCGATTTAATAATTTCTTTCCGAAGTTTTTTGTCGGTTACGCCTACCAGCTTTGCATTAACCTCGTTCATTATTTTGCCTGCTGCTTTTGCATAAGGATAGGTAACATAAACAGCGTTTCTAAGTCGCGTCCATTCTGCCCAATACTTTTTCCATTTTTCTGTTATGCGGGTGTACACGTTTACATCTAACATTCTGCCGCCGGGTATGGTATCACCATCTACCACAAAGGCATACACCTGTAGCGTATCTAGGGAGGAGGTTTGAGCGCCTGCTTTATTGCAAAAAACTACCGATAGAAAAATACCGGTACTGCACAAGCATATTTTTAAAAGTTTACCCACAGAACGAGAGTAGAGATTATTGTTTATAATGAAGATGAATACTTTTTATGACTGAAAGTAACCGAAAGTTTTGTTAGCGTATTTGTAATTACGTTTGATTTTTTTCTAAAGTTTTGCATAATCCCTTTTTGAATACATCTAAATCCAAAACTTTTAAAAATTGTTTGTGTATGAACTGACTGTGCGCAAACTTTCATGGTTTACCTGCAACCGCATAGATTTTATTGAGCTTCAAAAAGCTGCTTGATCGTTATTAGATAGTTTGCATGTAGTTGCTACAGATGTTGATGCTGCTGCTATGGAAACTGCTTTTGAACTGAGCGTAGCCAATGAAGCAAAATAGATGCAATATGCCTGTAACCCAAAAACCTATGCATAACATTGAAATAAAAAGCCACCAGTTTTGCTGGTGGCCCCGACATTCTTTTGTCGGCAGAACTATTTAATGGAGTAACCCGGTTAAGCGATATTAACCGAAGGTTTCCATGATTGATCTGTTGAGTGCATGAATACCTCCTTTTCTTTGGTGAATGATGAAATTAAGATAAAAGATGTTTCAAAACATCATACAAAAATATTTTTTGAAAACATCCATGGTAACAGACTCAAGCGCTATGCTACATTCTTATTATAAATGAGGCTGCGCTTGTTTCTTATGTATTTTTCCCTGATGATTTCACTCATTGGTTTTGCGTACACTTTGCTTTCAACCCACGAAATAATGTCGAGGTAGGCAAAGGCCCTTGTTTCAAAACGACTTTTCTCAAACTCCTTAATTTTCTCCAGGAACTTTTCCAATTCCATCTTTAGCTTACGTGGTGGTACCGAAAATGAATGGCGAAGAAACTTAAACATTTCTTCTTCTATAATCGTAAGATTTTCCATTCGTGCCATAAAACGATACACCGATTTAATAAGCGATTCTATAATCTCTGCATTGCCCAATTCGTAATGAGCCATAAGATGTAGCAGGCGTGCATAACACTGTAGATCACTACGCAAATCAACATGATCGTTAATGATCTTTTGCAGGTAATCTATGCAGGTACTATAATCTCCTGATCCAAAATAAAGGGTAGCAATTTTGTAGTTAAAAACAAGGATGCGGTGCCTGTCGAGGTACAAGGCATACTCCTTTAATTTTTCTTCAATGTATTGAACAAGCGCTAAACCTTCTTTAAAGGTGCCAAGCATAAAATGCTGGTTAATTTTTGCACTGTTTATGTAAACAAAAGTTTGTATGCGAAAATTATCGTGCTCAATAGCTAAATCTGTTTGCGAAAACTTTTCCAGCTTTCTAAGAACCTCGTCAAATCTTTCATAGTTGCGAAGGTCAAAATGTGCATTCAGCAGGTTATGATAACCTTTTAAATAATGGCTCATTTCCACAGCAATCATATTGGGTTCCTCTTCAAAAAGGTCCACCCACTTTTGATTGTAGCGGTAATACATTAAAAAATCCTGACTTATAAAAGCATACATACTGTAACTCTGGTACAGGTATAATCGCTCATAAAAACCTGTTTGCTTAAAAACGTGAGAGGGTAGATTTTCTTTAAAAAATTTCTTTACCCCAAGCTCGTCTTTCTCGTTACGGGCATGTCCATTTTTTATGTACCAGCTATACAGTTGTAATGCAAGATTAGATAAACGGGTGATCATTCTTCGCCGGTCATTTACATCAAGTGCCTCGTGGGTTAAACGGTCGGCCCTGTTTTGCATGCTGCGGGTTATATGCAGTGTTTCAATTTTCTTTTCCATGGATATCACCTGCGAAAGAACAGTATCCTGGTGGTAGGCAATTGCTAATTCCTTAACCCGGTCAAGAATTTTAAGACTTTGTAAGTACAAGCCTTTGTTATATAAAATGCGGGAGTAATCTAATTGCTCGTGTAACTGCAGGTCTAGATTTTCGGAACTTTTGAGTAACCTTAAACTTGCCAGCAATTGTTTGTACAAGTGGGTTTTTAAATTAGAAAGCTGGGGTTTCTCTATGCCTTCCAATTTTTTTAAAAGAAGCGGCTCATCGTATTCTGAAATTTTATCCAGCGCATCAAAAAGGCGAATAATTTTAAGGTCTTCTTTTGCTGAGCTTCTTTTGATATAAAGTTTAAAATTCCTTTTTTCCGCCTTTTCAAGGGAGTGCACTAATTGAAATAATGGGTCGGAAAATCTGTTGGACATAAAAAATGGATTTGCCTGAAATGCAATGCTGTAAAGAGTTTTAACAAAATAAACAGGGTTTAACTATAATATTTTGTTGAATAAGTTGATTGTAAAACTAAAACATACCAACTTACTTTTGAGTTGAGAATAAAGAAAAAGCATATGGCAGGCAATCGTAAAGCAATCGATAAAGGCCGAAAATTCTCAAACTAAGCTGTAACAGTCAGCACAACATTAATATCTAAGATTTTCATATGGCAAGCAATCGTTAAAGGTCGCTCCGTTTCTACGGAGGGGCCATTTTTTTTGCAATGTAACGAAGAAGTTATCCATGTACCAAATAAAATTGCAGGGCTAATCATCTTTTAAGTTTTTTAGTTTAAAGTGCCTGCTTTAAACACGCCAAACACTCAGTCAATTATAAAATTTCTATTTTTTGAAGGCTTCATTTCGTTTTAATATTTCCCAATGTCTGCTTCAATATTGTCATATTACCTAACTTTCAAAAAATTATACTGTATGAAAAAAATTGTTCCCGCCTTATGTATCCTGCTGATATCAATGCAATCGTTTTCGCAAACTTCAAAAATTTTTAATAAAAAAGACCTAACGGGGTGGACTATTCATGGAACTGAAAAATGGTATGTTGAAAATGGAAACCTGGTTTGCGAAAGCGGTCCGGACAAAAAATATGGTTACCTGTCGACCAACAAGAACTATAAAAATTTTGAATTAAACCTACAGTTTAAGCAAGAGGCTAATGGCAATAGTGGAGTTTTTATCAGGTCGGGAATTGAAGGGGTAAAGATTAGTGGCTGGCAGGTTGAGGTGGCGCCTTTGAACTTACATACCGGGGGAATTTATGAGAGTTATGGTCGCAACTGGCTTATTCAGCCTAAGCCAGCCGACGAACAGTATTTAAAAGTTGGGCAGTGGAATAAAATGAAGATCGTAGCCAATGGAGATCATATTATAACCTACCTGAATGGCCACCCAATGGTAGATTTTACAGACGAAAAAATAGGCAAAGGTGAAGGCTTTATTGCTTTACAAATACATGATGGAGGAGGGATTAAAGTACGTTGGAAAGACATTAAGATTAAGGAATTGTAGCCGACGCCCATAAACGCTCAGTACATCAGCCGGCTCATGGGAAAACCAATACCTACGCCTATTGATGATTTGTTTCCCAGTTTACGATCACGGTTTATTTGATGGGTCATATCAAAAAAGTTTACCTGCATTTCAATATTGAGTGCAGGTATTTTTTTGCTGTTTATTAAAATGATTGGGATGCCGAAACGGCTGTTAAGAAGGTTGTTGGTTCCCAAATACTGCTCCATTAAAAAACTTAAACCAACATGCGAGTTATGGGTGAAGTAAACCAACCTGGCTTTGATTGAGGGGGTTAAAAATTGTTTGTATGAGCCGATATAAGCCTCCTGGTTTTTAATTGAAGCAAAGTGTACGGTATCGCTTCCGCCCAGGTTTTTGTAGTCTGTAAAATTTGTTTTTTGAAGTAGGTTTGCGGTGACACCATTGTCGGCAGAAAGATTAGCTGAAACAGTAAAAAATAATCGGCCTGTTTTACTGCTTTCCCAAAATTGGGTGTGAATAAACGATAAGCCAATTGGATAAGGATGTTTTTGAGATAGGGGAGAAGACAAATTACCTGCAACATAATACTTAGGAAATGCCAAAGGAACGTAAGCGATTATGCTGGTCCAATGTGTAGAAATGCTTTTAAAATAATTGGTTTTGGTTAAGGCTTCTGCCTGGAGCCTTGCATATTTTTCCTTGTATTCTTCGGCAAGGTCTTCATAAAAATTTTGAGTAATTATTTGTTTGGCCAATGCTGGTGACTGCCCTGGTATTTGGGTTGAACTTTCAAGCAGAAGCAGGCTTTTTTGAAAATCATCCTCCCTGTTTTTTATTTCTATTAAAAGCGAATTGAGGATTCCTGCACGGAGTGCATCCATAGATAATTTTTGGTTGCTTCCATTTGCAGAATTTGAGATGACGTTATTTGGGTCGCAACCCGAAAATTTGGTATGCACCTTACCCAACCAGGTGTGATTAATAGTAAGAGCCAACACATTTTTATATCGCTTGTCTAAAAATGAGGTATTAAAGCCGTCAGCAATGTTTGCTTTGAAGCCTGCACTTAGTAATGTTTTAAGTGGCTCGTCATTTCCTTTGGCCTTTTGAAAATTATGATTGATGCTGAGTAACCCGGTATTTGATTGAAGCGTTACGTAATTGGTATAGTAGGAAAGGTCGCCATTTTCAGAGACATAACTCGTTTTGTCAGCGAGAAAAATGTTCATTGCCCTGTTTGAAATCAGTTTGCCATTATTTCCAATGCAAGGTTGTATGGTGGTGGTTTTGTTGATGGTTTGTAATTCTTCTTTAATCCGTTCTCCATCCTGCGCAGCAGCATTAAAAACATTTAATAAAGAAACTATAATAACAGTAAGCAGAAAGCGAGGTAGATGGTAAGTAATCATTGAATAATGAACTAAAGTGTTTAAGTAGGATTATGATGTTTAAGCCAACACTTTATCCAGGCCCCATTGCTGCATAATGGCATTGTTAAAAACCTTCATGGTATCTGTATCTAGAATTTTTTTCCGGGCCCTCAGCCAGGAGTCCAGGTTGGCTCCATACATCTTTTGAAGCCTGGGAAAGTTCAATTCATTAACCTTGCCCCAATGCATAGTGAAGGGAATGCCTGCAGCTTCAAGTGCTGCCCAGGCATCCTTAAAAAATTTGGAAGTTTTTGGTGAGAAAGCGCCATCCAATTCGAAGACGCAGGTATGATCGAATTTGGTAAAGCCAAGCGTTGCATTTGTCTTCTTTATAAACCTAAAAGCAAATAAGCCCAGAAAAGGACCTTTTGTTTTATTCAGCTCCAGCAACAGGTCAATAACCTTGTTTATATCATCTATTGATACACCAATAGCAGCACTTAGCAACTTTCCATGCAAGCTGGTATTGTTAAAAATTTCACCAAGGGTGCCTTCTATTTTTTCAAATGGTTTTAGTGCACCTGCCAATAATTTGTTTACCACAACGGGCACCAGTTTTGGAACCACCTGCGTTAGCTTTCCAATAAAACAGGCTGCATCATCACCAGGACCAGCTGCGTTATCATCGTCAATCTTTTTATTGTAGTTATCGCGGTAGGGACGTTTATAAAAACTGTAAACATAGGCACCATTAGCCATGTCGTAAGGATTTATAGAAACTGCAAAATGAAAGGGCCTTTCACTGCCATGTGGTAGTTGCGAGTTGATGAAATCATGTGTTCGCATTAATTTTTTTAATGTATCGTCGTATGGCATCCGCCGCATGTAACATTCCAGTAAAAAGAGGTCTTCTGTTTCTACCATTATCCCGTGTACGACACCAAAACAACCCATACTAACAACAGCCGCATTAAAAAGATCATCATCCTGCACCAACTGGGTACCCAGTTTGCTGATGAATGAATTGTTTACAACCGGGTACGATTTTCTTTCTAAATAGATGTGTTTGTTAGCTCCGTTGATAATATGGAGACCCACTACAAACTCCTGTACCGAACCAAAGTCAATAGCCGAGCCATGAGCTCCTGTAGCTATAACACCGGCTATGGTTTGGCCATTGCTTGCTCCACTTGCCTTGAGCGATAAATTTTTATGCCTAAGCTCCCTGCTCAACTCCCAAACTGCATTGCCACATTGGGCAAAAATTAATTTTGCAGGGTCTCCTTTGTAAGCATCCACAACACTTTTTGAAGAAATATTGATAGTCGTATTCAGAGGTTTGGTATCCAACATCAGGCCATTTGTAACAGTTGCAATTTTTGTCCACGACCAACCCGCACCAAGGCTGCGTAATGGAGTATTTGAGGCGATGGCCTCCTTTATCAGGTTCTGAAATCCTTTGGTGGAATCATTGTATCCTTCCAATGCACCCATAGCGGGTTCGTTAGCTATTTCGTACAAGTCTTTTATAGGCTCAACAAAAGTTTCATGTTTGTTCTCCCAGTTATGGATTCCGGTTTTGAATATTTTCATAACAAGTATTTTTAAAGTGTTTCATTTTTTTTGCAGGGCTTGCCACACTTCCATTCTACACGCATTGGGCTCCAGATACCCAGGGTAACAACGGTTATTAATGCATAACCAAAATTGCTTTTCATGGTAACTTCTGCAAGGCCGTTTACTTCAAGCGAATCGCATAGGGGCGTCTTTATAGTTGGCGGTTTTTGTATCAATCCCCACAGGTAAGCATTGGCAGTAGCTTTAGTTACCTCGGCCCCTCCTTGTGCCTGGGTGGCTACACGATAATTGTAACAACTACTAAACAAAACCATGAGACTGAAAAGGATTGGCAACAAGCGGTTGCCGGAGATTTGATTAGACACTGGCATATCAGATTTGGTTTTAATGAATGATGGTTTGCCTTCAGTTTGAGTGAATGAAGACACATTTTAAAAATTGAAAATAATTTTTACAAATGCAAGCTTTCCTATAAATAATTGCTCAGCTATATCTGAAGTGATTTATTACATACAAAGTGAATATGAAAGTTTGAAATTGTTTGTTTAACAGTAACACAACTGATCACTCCATTAAACAAATACACATATTGGGGAATGGTTTCATATTTGAAGCAGACAGGTTATTGTTCAATATATAAATAACTAACTATGGCAACTTTAACAGGAAAAACTATAGCAATACTGACAGAGAATGGGTTTGAAGAAGTTGAATTAACTGAGCCCAAAAAAGCCCTGGAAGATGCAGGTGCAACAGTACACATTGTATCGCCCCAAAAAAAAGTAAGGGCAATGAAAGAAAAAGAATGGTCTATTGAATTACCGGTGGATGTAAATGTAGCAGATGCTAAGGTGGAAGATTATGATGCGTTGATGATACCGGGTGGGGTAATTAACCCAGACCTGATGCGTATCAATGAAGATTGCGTGGCTTTTGTTCAGTCTTTTTTTCATGCACACAAACCTGTTGCGGCTATCTGCCATGCTCCTCAACTATTGATAGAGGCGGGTGTAGTGGATGGAAAGAAATTGACTTCTTATCCATCAATCAAAAAAGATTTAATGAATGCCGGTGCAGACTGGGTAGATGAAGAAGTTGTAGTGGACAATGGACTTATTACAAGTCGTTCGCCAAAGGATATCCCGGCATTCAATATAAAAATTATCGAAGAGTTTAAGGAAGGTGTTCATGCCGGTTTGCATGCATAAAAATTATTGACTTACTATTAAATGCCTGCTCTTGTTGAGTGGGTATTTTTATTGATAGTAAAGCAGTTTTTTTTATTCGGTTAATTCAATGGTACTATGCTAAAGTTTTGCTGTTCCATAGGAACATTTTGTAGGTAGTAAATACAAATTTTAGGTATTCGTTACAGCCAGCGCCGCCGCACCCCACACCCCACAGTTATCCAGCTCTGAAACCTCTATGGTTAATTTGTAAAGAGAACGTTCATAAGCAAAAGTTTTTATTTGCTGCCACATTGCTTGTCGAAAAAATGAGAAAGATTGGCTGACAGATCCACCCAAAATAATGCATGATGGATCGTAGGTATATAAGATCATTTTTATAGCATTGCCCATGTGGTAGCCAAACTCCTCGAACATGGTGAGTGCAGCTTGATTGCCATTTGATGCAAGTGAATAAGCTTCTTTACCACTAACACCATATACATTTTTAAAAAATTGGCCACTTGCATAATACTCATAATTATGTTCCAGGTAATCTACCATCCCAAACTCGCCTGCACCATAGTTATGGCCTGCATGAAGTTTATTATTGATAATTATTCCTGCTCCAAGACCCGTTCCAATACTTAGCCCCACCATAGATTCTTTGGCCTTTCCTTTACCAAAATAATATTCGCCAAGGGCGAAACAATTTGCATCGTTATTAATAAAAACCGGAACCTGGTAGCGATCCTGCATCCATTGTTGCAAAGGCACTTCGTTCCAGGAAGGAATATTTATAACATCAAAAACCAATTGCTGTTCGGCATCAATAAGACCTGGAACTCCAATACCAATAGCCGTTACATTTTTATTAAAAAGCAGGTCAGTAATAGAGAAAACCTGTCCAAGAACTTCCTGTTTATTGCCTCCGGAATTAATGCTTTCACTTAAAATGTTCGTTAATGAATCGCCTTCCAAAAGGCCGGCCCTAATGTTGGTGCCTCCCAGGTCAATGCCAATTACACTTGTATTGCTTGCTATCATGATTGATTGATGAGTGAAGCCGCTTCTTTATCAAGGTACAATGCCAGCCCGGGATGATTACGTAATAAAGTAGCCGGTATTGTGTCGGACACCTCCTCATCCAGGATGCGTTTTACAATTTCAGCTTTGTGTTTTCCGCTTACTATAATGAATACATTTTTTGCTTCCAGCAAGTTGGCAATACCCATAGTTAGCCCATGACTTAAGCTTTGTGGTTGTGTAAAATATTTTTGACCCACGGCAGCCGTGTGAGGATCAATTTCTGAAACATGTGCATGCAAAGTTGCAGGGGAACCGGGTTCGTTCATGCCAACATGACCATTCAGACCCAGCCCTACAATGGCTGCTTCAATTCCATTGTGTTGGGCTATAAAATTTTCAATCCTCTGGCATTCGGCATCCAAATCTTCAGCTCTTCCGTTAAAAAAACAAAGCTTTTCCGGCGATACGTTCAGCGGTGTGAACAACTGGTTATCCAAATGAAATTTGCAACTACCTTCATCATTTCCATTCATGCCAACCCATTCATCCAGCCCCACAAAATTCCATTCTGAAATATCAACAGCATGTTGTTGTACCTGTGCGGTAAGCTGGGCATATATACCTTTTGGGCTGTCGCCCGAAGCAACGCAAATAAGCGGATTAATGGTTGCATCAGTTATGATCAGCAAATCATCCAATGCATGCCTGCACAAATCATCATAGGTTTCTTCAATAATAATTTTCATATAGGGCCAAAGGTTTAATGGTGTTGAATAAGGTTGATGTAGCTAAGAGTTTTGTTAGTTGTTTGAAAAAAGACTTGAATAGTTAGTAGCCTTCTTCTGAACCCAGCCACAAATCAATAGGTTTAGAAACTTTAGGTGCAAAAGGCAATTCAATCTTTTTGCCTTCGGCTGCCGAGGCATAAGCAGCATAGATAACCTCCAGTACAGCCCGCCCATCTTCGCCGGTTACCAAAGGCTGTTTATCATTTAGTATACAATCAATAAAATGACGCAATTCGTGCGGGTAGCCCTGGTTAAAAACTTCTTCAAAAACAGTAAAGCTCCAGCCAATAGTAGTATCTGCTTTTTCCATAGCGTAATCGTAACCTTTCTGGCTATACGACACGGCTGCATTACCCATAAACAGGTCGGCATACACTACGCCGCCAGTGCCATATACCTCGCTCTTATCATCCATACCTCCATGTTTGGCCCAACTGTTTTCAGCAACAGCCGTAACACCGTTTTCAAATTCAATGATCATTACAGAATTGTCTTCGCCTTTTGTGCGCTCCTTATGCAACACGGTCGACATGGTAGCATACACACTCTTGATAGGAGCGTTTCCGGTCATCCACCGGAACCATTCAATGGCATGGCAACCCATATCCATCAACACGCCACCACCTGAAAGATTTACATCATAAAACCAGTCGGAGTGTGGCCCTGAATGTTTCTCAGCCTGCTTTAACATGTACACTTCACCAACAGCGCCTTGTTGTACCATTTGCCTTACACGCTCATACTTGGGAGCAAAACAAAGTTCCTCTGCATACATCAGTTTTACATGGGCTTTGTTGCAGGCATCAATCATTTCATCGGCTTCTTCTAAAGTAACGGCCAGTGGTTTTTCTATAATAATGTGTTTGCCTGCGGCGGCAGCTTTTAATGTGGCTTCATAATGCAAAAAATTGGGAAGACAAATGTCTACCACATCGCAGCCTGAATTTTTTATGAGGGTATCCAAATCATCAAACCACGCAGGTATATTATGTTTGTCTGCAAAGGCTTTTGCTTTGTCTGCACTGCGGGTGTATACGGCCACCACCTCGGCTTCGGGTACAAAGCGGTGGTAACTTTCCATATGTATATCGCTTATAAAACCTGCACCCAATAATGCCACTTTTATTTTTTTCATGAGTAAGGTATTCGTTGTTTTTTATTTTTTTAAAAGGGAGACTACTATGGTAGCTTATTACTCCCAATTGTTTCGTGCACCCACTTTTTATACAAATTTTCTTTAGCTATTAAGGCTTCCAAAAGTGCCAGTTGGTTTTTTGTTCGTACAAGGTTTTGACCTGGGTAAGTTGCACCATAGTACCTGTCGTTTTCAAGATGATCGGTTAAAAAACGGACCGCCTGCATGTAAATCATAAATAAGCCACTATACACAAATTGTTCTTTTTCATGATCGGTTAGCTCAGTACCAAGTGCTGCAAAATAGCCAGCCAAAATAGCTTTGAAAAAGTCATCTCTTACTTCAATTTTTGAAAGATCATTTTGCTCTTCACTAACCGGCGAGAGGTAAGTCCTCATCATATCACCCACATCGCTTATAAAATAACCGGGCATAACAGTATCCAGGTCTATTACACAAATTCCTTTTCCTCTTTCATCAAACAACACATTGCTAATCTTGGTATCGTGATGTGTTACCCTCAGTTTAAAATCTTTTGAACCTGTAATGCTTGTGTAAGTGTTAACGATATATTTATAATTTTCAACCAGGTTAATTTCTGTTTTTGCGGCTGCTATTCTCTCAATATTTCCATACAGACAAGCATCAACAAATTGCTGGTAACGCAGCAGCAAATTATGAAAATCAGGTAAGGTTGTTTTTAATGCAGTTGCCGGAAAGTCTCTTAGCATTTTCGTAAAACATCCAAATTGAAAAGCAGCTTCATACGCCTGGTCGGGTTTCTCAACAACATTTATTGTATGCGAGTTTTTTACAAAAGGAAACAACCTGAAGTATCCTTCTTCAAGATAAATTACTGTTTGTCCCTCGATGCTTACCACTGGTGAAACAAAGAAATATTCCGGGTGAATGTGTTGTAAGTAAGAGGAAATGCTGCTGATGTTATCAGCTATCAATAAAGGATTTTTGAAGATGGCATCATTTACTTTTTGCAAAATATAGCCACCATCATTTGTGTGAACATGCCATGTTGTATTGATTAATCCCGAACCAAACGGCGTTATAACGGCATTTGAACAACCTGTGTAATGGGCAAGAATAGATTGAAGGTTCATATTTGTATAAGCAAGCTAAAGAGTTCTTTTTAAAATTTGATTACTCACCTATTTTTTTTGAAAGTTACATGGAGGTATTCCGGGTTGCTCAGCTATTACTGATTGTTAAGTGGCAAGCGGTCCCGTCAGTAACCTTATTCAATTCATTTTAAAAAAGGTATTACTTTCATAAAAAAGCCAGCCATATGCCTTCAGATTCAGTTTATATTAAAAGCAAAGGTCAGCAGAAAAATTATTACGATGCCATAGTAATTGGATCGGGCATAAGCGGGGGATGGGCAGCTAAAGAATTGTGCGAACAGGGACTTACCACACTGGTTTTAGAAAGGGGTAGAAATGTAGAGCATAACAAAGATTATCCCACGGCCACCATGAAGCCCTGGGAATTTAAACACAGGGGCGAAATGACCCGGCAAGACTTACAAAACAATCCATTAATAAGCAAAGCATCAGGATATGGAGAGGATACGGCCCACTTTTTTGTGAAGGATGCCGATCATCCATACATACAGGAAAAGCCATTTGACTGGATACGTGGTTACCAGGTAGGGGGAAAGTCGTTAACATGGGGTCGTGCCTGCCAGCGTTGGAGCCAACATGAACTTTCGGCGCCGGCCCGTTTTGGGTATGGTATTGAGTGGCCTATTGATTACGCTGAGATTGCCCCCTGGTACTCGCATGTTGAAAAATTTATTGGTGTTTGTGGTACAAGGGATGGTATAGAAGCAATGCCCGACGGGGAGTATCTGCCGCCCTTTGAACTGAATTGTGCAGAGGCACACGTCAGGGATTCAATTTCAAAAAATTTTAAAAACCGGCATGTGGTGCATGCACGCTGGGCTCATCTTACCCAACCTACCGAACTTCATTTACAACAGGGCAGAAGCCGGTGCCAGGCCAGAAATTTATGTATGCGGGGTTGCCCCTTTGGGGGATATTTTAGCTCGGTAAGCAGTACGTTGCCCTGGGCAAAAAATACAGGTCATCTTACCATGCGGCCTTTTTCGGTAGTGCATTCAATTATTTATGATGAACAAAAAAAACGTGCAACCGGGGTAAGGGTTATAGATACCAATACCAAACAGGTAACCGATTTTTTTGCCCGTGTAATATTTGTAAATGCATCAGCTCTAAACAGCAACCTGGTGTTGTTAAATTCTACCAGTAGCCGTTTCCCCAATGGGTTAGGTAACGATAGTGGTTTGCTGGGTAAATATGTAGCACATCATAATTACAGGGCATCGGTTAGAGCCGACATGCCGGGCATGGAAGATAAATATTATTATGGCCGAAACCCAACGGAACCCATATTGGCAAACTATAGAAACCTCGGCAGGATTGACACGGATTACCTGGGAGGCTTTACAACCTTCATGGGGGCATACAGGGATACACCTAATGAGGATGAATTGCCGGCAACTATTGGCGGCTCCTATAAAGATGCCCTGTGCGAGCCGGGTGGCTGGAGAACTTATATGTACATGCAGGGAGAAACGATACCCAGGATAGAAAACCACGTGAGGTTAAGCCAAGATGCAAAGGATAAATGGGGCATACCGTTACTGATTACCTCGGTTGGTTACGATGAAAACGACGAAAAAATGATACAGGATTTTTTAATTTCCAGTGCAGAAATGCTTGATAAGGCAGGATGTAAAAACATAAGCCAGCTCGATAACCACCAGGCACCGGGGCTGGATATTCATGAAATGGGAGGCTGCAGAATGGGCAAGGACCCGGCAACCTCCATGCTTAATAAATGGAACCAATTGCACGCCTGCACAAATGTATTTGTAACGGATGGGGCTTGCATGACCAGTACGGGCAACCAAAGCCCTTCTTTACTGTATATGGCACTTACTGCACGTGCCGCCAATTATGCAGTAGCCCAGTTAAAAAAAGGAAATTTATAGAAAAACTTACACGGCAATTTTTGAAGGAATGGCTTCCCGTATTTCGTTAATGCTATTCTCGTCTAAGGGTTTGGTAAGAATATTTTTTAAGAGGCTGTTATTTTTACCGCGGTTGATATCTTCAAAATATACCGATGATGTGTACATGAAAATAGCAATGTCGCTAAATTCCTCTTTGTTGCTGACTTCTAAAATTTCAAGAAATTCCCAGCCATCCATATATGGCATGTTAATGTCAACCAGCATAACGTCGGGTAGGGGGGCGTTTAATTTTAATTGTCCAAACAGGTGTTGCATGGCTTCCTCACCATTCATTACAATAGATATTTCAGCATTCTGAAAATGAAATTGCAACACCTCGCTGCTTAAAAAATTTGTTATTTCATCATCATCTACCAATAAAATTCTTAACGGTTGGCTCATCCTCAATCATGTTTGTTTTTACAAAGTTTATCGTAAAGGTAGCTCCCTTTCCCGGCTGGCTGTCAACACTTATGCTTCCGTTCTGAGCTTCTACCTGGTTCTTAATAATGTATAAACCAAGGCCTTTGCCCGAAGATACATTGTGAAAACGTTGGTACAATCCAAAAATCTTTTTACCATGTTTATCCAGGTCAATTCCAATGCCTTCATCCCTGGCTTGTAAAAAGATATGCTCCTTATCCATATTTGTAGAAATAAAGATGGATGGATTTGTACCTGGTTTTGCATATTTAATAGCATTTGTAACCAGGTTTAAAAAAATGCTGTGCAATGCTTTTCTCGAATAAAATATGCGCGGAGCAGAGTTAAAGTCGAACGTAATGTTGGCTCCGGTGTTTCCAATTTCTTCTGATATGGAATGAATGACTTCCAATAAAACCGTTTCAAAAGCAATGTCTTCATTTGTATCAGACTTAAACCTGGCAGACAATATCTCATTTAAATCTTCCAGCGTCTGGTTAAGTTGTTGAATGCTTAGGTTTGTCTTATCGAAGAGCGACCTGTTTTTCTCAGACAATTCATCTTTCTTAAACAACCGCATCAGCATTAATAAATTAGCGACCGGCGAACGTAAATTGTGCGAGGTGATGTAAGCAAATTGCTTGAGTTCTTTATTACTTACAAGCAGTTCCTGGGATAACTGGTTTAGTTCAACTTCCTTGTTCTTAATGTCATCAACATCCAGGTGTATACCTATGATACGTGTTGCCTTACCGGCTTCATTTCTAAACCCGGCCCGGCTAATAGAAAGTATCCATTTGTAAGGTCCGCCCTTTGTTTTCATTCTACAGATAAATTGCAACTTTTGAATGTCGCCATCAATATGCAGTCGTTCATTTTTTAAAACTTCCTCTTTATCATCGGGGTGAATTAGCAGGAAGAAGGTGTCCATATTATCTGGTAATTCATCCGGTTCATAGCCTAACATGGTCTTCCACATTTCACTCAGGTAAATAGAGTTCTCCTGCAGGTTCCAGTCCCAGATACCTATGCCCGCAGCCTCGGTTGCAAGGTCCAAACGCTCCTCGCTTATCATCAGTTTTTCACGGGTTTCATTACCCTGCTTCATTTCAAACTCAAGTTCTTTTGTTCTGTTTTGCACTGCTTTTTTCAGGGAAAGGCTGTACAAAACAATACCGGCTACTATCAATAAAATGGTTATTGAAATAAATATGATCTTTTGAATAATCCTGTCTATTTGTGTTCCTTCGTGGTTGTATAAAAAATCATCCAGGTGCGTTGTTTTTCCTACCATTCCCAGCTTTTGATAAATGCCCAAAATGTGTTGCCAGCGGCCTTCATTCATATGCCCTATCTCAACAAGATCAGGTATCATTAGTTTGCGCATCTGGATAGCCTCGTACATCAACGATTCTTTGGTTAAACCACGCCTGTCAACGCCGGGCAGGGTTAATATATAATCTATAATTTCTTCGGGATGGGCAGTGGCGTATTCCCAACCCTTAATGCTTGCTTTTCTAAAAGCCTCAGTCATCCCCGGGTCATTATCAATTACTGATTGTTGTGTAAAGAGAATATCGCCATAAAAATCCACCCCGTAATTAATGGGGTCAATGTAAGACAGGTCAATGCCCATTTTTAAAAATTGGTACGGCTCTACGGTAACGTAGCCTGTCATAGCATCTGCGTTTCCATTCAACAGGTCCATGGGTTTATAAGAATGTTCCAGTTTTCGAACCGAATCTAAAGGAATGCCTTCTCTCATAAGCATGGCTTTCATTTGTGCCCAGCCATAATTGTCTGCGGATAAAATGCTTTTTCCTATAAGATCAGAAGGGGAATGAATATTTTGATAGGGAGTAGCAAGTATGATGTAGGGAGAATGTTGAAAAAGCGCACCCATCGCTACAATAGGATCACCCTTTGTGTAATTGATTAATACGTCGCAATCGTTTATACCAAAGGTGGCCCGGCCACGCAGTACTTCTTTAATAGATGAATGATTTTTATCTCCCTGTTTTATAGTAACCTTCAATCCTTTTTCAGTATAAAAACCCTTGATGTCTGCAGCATAATAGCCCGCAAATTCAAATTGGTGCCACCATTTAAGTTGTAGCGTAACGGGTTTAATTTGAGCATGCAGGCTTGAACTTGCAAGACACATGGCAAGTATCCAACCCTTAATTAATATGGAAAAATTGAAATTGATGATGCAAATATTGGTTTGAGTGTACGTAATAAGCAGTCCGTAATTTACCTGGCAGCCCTCCGGCAAAAGTAATTCAAGTCATTTCAACCCTGCATTGTAATTTACTTTTTATAGTATACAGACACCTGTTTGATTATTACAATTAACTATTTTGTGATTTTTTAGTTCTTTCATTTCTTTACAAACTGAACAGCAAACTATATGAGCAAAAATATAAGATGGGCCATCCTGGGTGCCGGTAAAATAGCCATTTCATTTGTTAACGATTTTGTGGCCGTTTCAGGTGCACATCTTGTAGGCGTAGCCGCCAGGGACAAAAGCAAGGCTGGTGAGTTTGCTTCCAAATATTCATTGCCCATGTGGTTTAATTATGAAGAATTGTATGAGAGCAAAGAAGTAGATGCCGTCTACCTTGCTACTACGCATAACTTTCATTATGAACAATGCAGGCAATGCCTGATGCACGGTAAGCATGTGCTGTTGGAAAAACCCGCCACCTTAAACGATCGGGAGTTTAAAGAACTTTCTGATTTGGCTCATAAAAACAACCTGTTTTTAATGGAAGCCATGTGGACCTGGTTTTTACCACCTGTTATTCAGGTTCAAAAATGGATAGAAGAGGGGAGGATTGGTGAGGTGAAAGTTATTGAGGCAAGCTTTGGTTTCCCCATGGAAAAAAACTTAACCGGCAGGTTGTATAACATTGATCTTGCCGGCGGAGCTTTATACGATTTGGGTGTATATCCCATTGCCCTTGCCACCTTATTTGCAAAGGCAATGCCTGCTAAAATTGTCTCCTCAGCTATCCTTGCTGAAACAGGGGTGGATGAGCGTACCGGTATCATATTACATTATGCTCAAATCACAGCTTCTTTGTATACCTCAATGATTAATATTATGAACAACAAAGCTTTTATTTATGGGGATAAGGGCTATATAGAGATCCCGGAATTTTTTAAAGCCACTGCAGCAATATTATATGATGATCACCACAACCTTGTGGAAAAATATACCGATGACAGAACGACTAAAGGCTATAACTATGAAATACAACACGCTACCGATTGTATAGCTGCAGGAAATATTGAAAGTAATATAGTAACACATGCCAGCAGCATAATTGTGCAGGAA
>JBBQVY010000014.1:0-42920 GCA_038211085.1 Chitinophagales bacterium
TGTTGCTTATAAGCTGAACTTCTTCACCCTACAAACGGTGATAGACAGCACTAATGAATATAGCTTGTGCAGCATTTACAATCGTTATTATAAACAACCCTGCTAAAACAGCAAACGGTAAACCTACAAAGAAGTTCACAAGAGAACCCAACAGAAACAGCGGCACGGCTATCACCAATATTCCAATAAACTGCACCGGGCCGAAATAAAAATGCCTCCCAGGCTTTCGCCCCACTTGTCTCTCATAATTTAGGATGAATCGTGCCTACTTCATCACAGTATCCAGTGCAACTATAGGTATACTTTCATGATACAATGTTTCCGGATCAATATCAGCCTCGTTTTCCCATTCAATAGTATCGAAACTCACTTTTGCTGTGTTAAACAGCCTTTCATCTTTCAATGCTTTAAAAATGCCGGTATTCAAGTATGGCTTCATATCAAATACTTTTTGCTCACCATTTTTAAAAGTCAGGTGAAGCATATAATCTTCTAATGGTTGTACTTCTGTTACGGCAAAAAACATAGTTGTTATTTTAAGGGTTCTATTGCAAAAGGCTTTTCTCCGTTTTGACACAGTGCCCAATCTGCTAATAATTCGTCACGATGTATTTCAATCCAGGCAACAACTAATCTCAATTGTTTGGATGGCAACTCGCCTTCCAATATTTCACACAAATTAATTTCAACGGTGGCAGAAAAATCCTGGTAATATACATGAATGTGAGGTGGATTATGTTCTTTAGGCGCATAATACATACGGATGATCAAACCGAAAAACATGGAAAGTGTAGGCATGGATGATGCTTATCATTCAAAATTAAAGTGTTCAGGCTATAATGCAACAGCTGACTTGAATTAGAAGACAAATGACTTGGCAATCAAACGCACCACTGCTGACGCTCCGGGTTTTATGTTCCTCATCAAACAACCCAATCATAAACGATGGAAGTGACTTAAAAGCAACCAGATAATAAAAACTCACCAAAAAAGCCCTCCATTACAGAAAGGCTTTGAAAATATGTAGTAGATGGCTACCACATCTTCTTAATCTTCCGTTCAAAAAATTCACTCACCTGGTTGTTGCTTATAAGCTGAACTTCTTCACCCTACAAACGGTGATAGACAGCACTAATGAATATAGCTTGTGCAGCATTTACAATCGTTATTATAAACAAACCAGCGAAAACAGCAAGTGTTACACCTACAAAAAAGTTCACAAAAGAACCCAACAGAAACAGCAGTACGGCTATCTCCAATATTCCAATAAACTGCACCAGCCCGAAACTGAAATTACCTCCCAGGCTTTTCGCACCACTTGTCTCTCATAATTTAGGATGAACACTTAAACGCTTCCACCGGACCAGCTTTTTCATATGTCATTACCCCTGCTGCAAACAAATGGCAATGTTCTGTATTACCCCAAGTATACCGATTAATGAAATAAAGTTTCGAAGAAAATTATAACCAATACGGTCTTCTACTAAAATGAAATATGGAGACAATTCTAACTAAGTTTTCTACTTCATCAATTTCGTAGTGAACTGCATAAGGAAAGGTATCACAGGCTGCCGTTCTAATGTTTTCAAATTTGGCAGAAGCAAAATGTGGATTTGATTTTATTGACACTATAGTTTTTCTGACATCTTCAACAAATCTTTTACCTAATCCTTTTTGTTGCTGAGTATACCACGTACGTGCTTCACGCATATCGAGCAATGCCTCGGGAGAAAAATGTATTCTATGCTTGTTCATCGTCATCTAATGACTTGAAAAAGTTCTCTTCAGAAATTTGGGAGCCAGGGTTTGCTTTCATTTTTGCAAGTCGCTTAAGTGACTCTTGTTTTTGCCATTCAGGTATTGGCTCTTCCATAATTTCAATTGCATCAACCTGCTTCAAATCTTCCAGGATGGCTGAAGCATAATCTTTTTTTATTTTGATGGTGTAAGTAGTTTCACTCATACTTCAAATTTACAATAATAAATTATCAACAATAGATTAGCTACACTGACCAATCCGAATTGCCTGCAGATCTGGTTTTATGTTCCTGGACAAACACCCCAATCATAAACTATTCAATGAACTGAATCAACCCTTCAACATAAACTCAACACAAAAGCCCTCCATTACAGGAAGGCTTTGAAAATCTTTAGTTGAAGGCTACCACATCTTCTTAGTCTTCCATTCAAAAAGTTCCTTCAACTGGCTGTTACTTACAAGCTGAACTTCTTCACCCTGCACAAGGTGGTAAACAGCACTAATGAATATAGCTTGTGCAGCATTTTCAATAGTTATGATAAACAACCCCGCAAAAACAGCAATCGGTACACCTACAAAGACGTTCATAAGGGAACCCAACAAAAACAGCGGTACGGCTATCACAAATATTCCTATAAACTGCACCAGCACGAATCTAAAATTACCGCCCAGGCTTTCGCCCACTTGTCACTCATAATTTGAGAGGAGCGCTTAAACGCTTCCACCAGACCAGCATTTTTATATGCCAATAAGGGTACTACAAAAAAAGTGGCACTCGTCACCTGCTCCCCCCACATATGTAGCCATACCTTCCTATTGGTTTCTACTTTGTTATACCTTTAAATAAAAAAATGCTCACTACAATACAAGGCTATTACGACCAGGGGAAAATTACTCTAAAAGAAATCCCCACGGTCACTGAAAAAACAGAAGTTATTGTAACCTTCCTTAACAATAAAAGTGAAAGTAAAAATAAAACACGCACCCCCGGCGGGTTGAAAGGATTGGTGTCAATACCAGATGATTTTAATGAACCCTTAGAGGATCTTAAAGAGTATATGTAAATGAAATTTTTATTAGATACTCACTGTCTTATCTGGTTTCAGGAAGATAATTCCAAAATACCTTCTGAGGTAATGAAGAAAATCCAGGATACAGCTAACACTATTCTATACAGCCAGATAAGCTTATTTGAAATAGCCATTAAACAGGCAATTGGCAAACTACCATTATTTAAAGCTAATATAGCCCAGGTAAATGCACAGGCAATCACCGACGGCTTTACTTTTTTACCAATACAAAATGTTCATATCCAAGTTTACAATAAAATTCCTTTAATACAGGAGCATCGCGATCCTTTTGACAGGTTGCTAATTGCCACAGCCTTTGAAGAGAACGCAGTAGTGATTACTGCAGATAAAAACTTCCCATTGTATTCTCAACTAATTCAGGTTTTGTGGTAAGGCGGCAATATGTTTTCGAAATAATCCACTCAAAGCCTAACCTCTATCGAAGGCTTTTATGTTCCTTATCAGACAACCCAATCATATACTATGAAATGAACTGAAGGGAACCAAACAATAAACTCAATAAAAAAGCCCTCCATTACAGGAAGGTTTTGAAAATATTTAGTTGAAGTCTACCACATCTTCTTACTCTTCCGTTCAAAAAAGTTCATTCACCTGGTCGTTGCTTACAAGCTTAACTTCTGCACCCCGCACTGCCGTTAAATAATATTGTCACCTGCAATTGACGCCAAGCCATAGATGAAGAATAATAAAAGCACAGCACTCATGCACATGTCCTTGGTGACAACACGCAACGACGGCTAAGCACCAGCTTAATCAAAGAATCGCACCTGTTCCATCAACTAACTACGAAATAACTGCGCTGTATACCGCTCCCTCTCTTCACAATATTCTACTTAACTTCAATTCACAAAACAGTTATTATGTCTAGTGCGCTTAAGCAAGAACTGATTGAAAAAATTTCTGCTACTGAAGATGAAAATCTTCTGTTACTTCTCAAAACTGATTATGATTTTTTTACCCACGAGGGCAACCGGGATGTCACTGATGATCTTTCTAAGGAAGATAAAGATGAACTCATTAATCTTGTGAGTGAGCCTTTTGGTCAAGACACTATATCTCAACAAGAGCTTGACGAGGCTATAAGGCAATGGCGTACAAAATAATCTAAAAGAGACGCTTTACCCAAGAATTATTGCAACTACTCGATTACCTACAAAAAGAATGGGGTCAAAGAGTTGCCGACATCTTATTTGATAAGCTTTATCAACGTCTTTCAACGCTATCAAAACAACCATACATTGGCACACCATCAACTAAAGTCAAACTTGTACGAAGCATCCTCATCACAAAGCACAATCGGTTATTTCATAGGATCAAGGGCAACCAGATTGAGGTGATCAATATGTATCATACAAGAAGTAATCCCAGGAAAAATATGTACTACTAACTCGCACTTCTTCGGCTTGGCAACCAACTTTTAACACCTAAGAAGCACGCACTAACACCACCTCAACCTTCTTCCCTTCACCCATTCGTTCTTCTTCTTCCCACCGACGAATATCCTTCACAAAATCCTTCAAATCAGTCGTAAACTATCTAGTGAAGAATACCCACCAATAAAAACTCAACAAAAAAGCCCTCCATTACAGTAAGGCTTTGAAAACCTTTAGTTGAAGGCTACCACATCTCCTTACTCATCCGTTCAAAAAGTTCATTCACTTGCTCGTTGCTTACAAGCTGACCTTCTTCACCCTGCACACGGTGGTAAACAGCACTAATGAATATAGCTTGTGCAGCATTTACAACTTTTATTATAAACAATCAAGCGAAAACGGCAAGCGTTATACTTACCAAGAAATTCACAAGAGAACCCAACAGAAACAGCGCACGGCTATTACCAATATTCCAATAAACTGCACCAACCCGAAACTAAAATTACCGCCCAGGCTTTCGCCCACTTATCTCATAATGGCGATGAGTGCTTAAACGCTTCCACCGGACTAACATTACATACGCCAATCCTTATCAAACTACCCAATCATAAACTATGGAGTGAACTTAAGGAAACCAGGCGGCATACAATCAACCACAAAGCACTCAACGTCAAGAACAGTGGATATATCTTCAGATAAAACTATTGCTTAACTTTATTTACAAAACAAAATTTTATGGAGCAGGTAAGAGACTTACGCAATGAGGTTGTAAAATATATAGAAACTGCTGATGAAAAAACCGTCAGGATGATTCATGCAATGCTTGAAGTTGATGCGGAAGAAGATTGGTGGGATGAAATGCCTGATACAGTAAAAGCAGATGTTGAAGCCGCCATGCAGGAATCGGAAAGAGGTGAAGGCATCAGCCATGAAGAAGTAAAGAAAACATACAGCCAATGGTTTGCAAAATAATTTGGTTACCCCGAGCCTTACAAACCTACATCTCAAATATCCAGTATCTGGAAGCCAACTGGACAGAAATTGAAATAGAACATTTCAAAATTCTGGTTGAAAAGAAAATAGAAAACATCTCGCATCACCCGAAGTTAGGAAGCGCAAGAGGTAAGAATAATTCTAATATTCGTTTTACACTTGTTCATAAAAGAGTTGCACTCATCTACAAATACAAGCCATCCAACAACAAAATTGAATTAATGGTTTTCTGGAATACTGCTCAGAACCCAAGAAAAATGAAATTGAAATAAGTTGGGTTATCCATCCTCTCACTAATCTTTACTGCATCAACCCCAAACCAATCATCAAACGCACAACTACCGCCGCTCTTGGTTTTATTTTCCTTATAAAACAACCCAAACATAAACTATGGAATGAACTGAAGGAAACCATGCTATACAACTCAATAAAAAAGCCCACCATGACAGGAAGGCTTTGAAAATCTTTAGTTGAAGGCTAGCACATCTTTTTAGTCTTCCGTTCAAAAGGTTCATTCACTTGGTTGTTGGGTTTAAAGCTGAACTTTTTCACCCTGCACACGGTGGTAAACAGCACTAATGAATATAGCTTGTGCAGCATTTACAATCGTTATTATAAACAACCCCACGAAAACCGCAAGCGTTACACTCACAAAGACGTTCACAAAGAACCCAACAAAAACTGCGGCACGGCTATCGCCAATATTCCAATAAACTGCACCAGCCCGAAACTAAATTTACTTGCCAGGCTTCGCCCCACTTGTATCTCATAATTTGGGATGAGGGCTTAAACGCATCCATAGGACCTGCATTTCATATGCTAGAACAGGTGCTAGCAAAACTAAAGAGATACAGGATAGGTTTCCTTGAACCATTTAATATCATGCACAGGAATAGGTGAGTTTGTAAAATTTAATAAAGCAGTTTCTTTAGTCACAATAATCTCGCTACTGGTCTGTAAGGCTAAGTCCCAAAGAAAGTTATCTTTTGGGTCAGGACTATTAGCAAACTGTGGAATAGGCTCAAATAATATACAAATGGATTTGATGGTATGCAAATAACCATCATAGACAAATTGCGGCAACTCAACTGCACTGGTTAAAGGGATGTTTCGTTCTAATTCATTGATTAAATCGGGAGATAAAAAGACGGCTAAATCGTAACTAAGTATTGCATCAACAAGACGATGCAGTTTTTGATGGCGGGTGTAATTGATATAAACACTGGTGTCTATAACCAAATGCTTAGGCTTTGGTTCGCTCATACCTTAATTTTCGCTGTTCGCTGAGGAAGTTATCAGCTTCATCATCTGTCATTGCATCATTTTTTCCAGCTCCCCTAACCGCATCTAATCTCATGGTGTTATTTAAGAGATCATCTTTTCGTAATTGCATCAGCAATTTCCTTTTCTCCTCATCATTCAACTTTTCCACCACACTCACTATTTGCCCTAGCAGAGAAGGTTGCCCTATTATTAGTTCTTCTTGCATACATTTTAATTTCAACTATAAATTTACAGATTACTTTTAAAAGTAGCGCAATAGACCCAGCTTCACATTGCTTCATAAACTCCTAACCCAATCATAAAACGCACAACTGCTGCTTCTGGTTTTATGTTCCGCTTTAAAAACCCAATCATAAACTATGGAATGAACTGAAGGAACACCAGGTAACCTACCACCTCGACGTAGAAGAAGAAAGCTATATATGGGCGATAATAAATAATGATGAAATGTCTATAAAGCCGACAAGCCAACCAACTCTTCAATGCTATAGATTTCATCAATGGAAAGAAAGGATAGATTTTGATCGTCTATTATTTCAAATGACTTTTTCTCATCAGCAGAAAGCTTCTGTATGGCTGGAAATTTTTCTAAAGGAACAATGAAAGTTCTATCGTTATCTAAATGCACAAACATTATGGAACTATTGATAAATTCAACAGCTTTAATTGAGGGGTATATAAATGTAGTATTCATTTCTTAATCAATTTAACCAGCTTGCCTTGATGGAATAACGCCAAATGCTGTAAAATAATTCTTTATTCTCCTCTATCAATTTTCTTATTTCTCGTAGTTCAGTCTCTGTAAAATCTCCCTTCTTGTTCTCGTCTAAGAGGGGTTTCCGGCTCTAACTAAAACTTACATGACTTTTTGTAACCTACAACATTATAAGTCACATGAATGTGTCTTCTGGTTTCATTTATACCAACACTATAAATTAAAAACACATATCGCAGCAAGACGAGAATTTTACCCATAATCTGTATTACTTCAAAATAACTAAAAGCAAACAATAAACTTAACTGTCGGCTCTTCTGCTTTTATGTTCCTCATCAAACAACCCAATCATAAACTATAGAGTGAAGTAAACCAGACAACATAAACTCAACAAAAAAGCCCTCTATTACAGGAAGGCTTTGAAAATCTTTAGTTGAAGGCTAGCACATCTTTTTAGTCTTCCGTTCAAAAGTTCACTCACCTGGTCGTTGCTTACAAGCTTAATCTCCTCACCCTGCACACGGTAAACAGCCCTAATGAATATGGCTTGTCCAGCATTTACAATCGTTATTATAAACAACCCCACGAAAACCGCAAGCGCTACACCTACAAAAAAGTTCATGAGAGAATCCAACAGAAACAGTGGTACGGCTATCACCAATATTCCCATAAACTGCACCAGCCCGAAACTAAAATTTTCTGCCAGGGCTTCGGCCCACTTGTCTTTCATAATTTGGGATGGCAGTTTACATTTTTACCACCTCAAACTCTGCTCCTTTCTTTAAAGCATCTGCTACAAGTTGTTGAAGCTTCTTCGTGGTTTCAAGGGAGAAGTAAGCTTCACCGCAATTGTCGCATACATCAGCTTCGACATCTCTAAATACTAAAAGACTTTTTTGCTTATCAATAGTGTAAGTCGTTTTGCCTTTATAGGTATTCCCCATTTTACAAATCACACATTCCATGATTATTTAATTTTAGTTTTAAAATCTTTATCCCACAAAGTAGCAACCGGCAAATAACAGGTTATTACAATGCATTCATCGTTATCCAAATTTTGAGCAACGACTACATGTATCGGTATGCCATTTATAAAATTAAGCAAAAGCTTGCTGGGATATGGTTTGTCGCCTGGGTAATCGGCAATTACTTCACCGAATTCAATAACAGCAATTACGTCATCCGCAGAAATATTTCTGCTAATCATTGAATTAACAGCATGGCTGCTGAAAATGAAATTACTACACCGCATAGTTTTGTTCAATGACGACATACCGACTATTTACGAATTGAAGCTATTGTTTTTTCTTTCAAAAAGTATAATGTTGTTTCGAGGAATGAGCAGGTACATTCAACCATTCATCAAATGCACAACTGCCGTCACTTCTGGTTTTATGTTCCTTATCAAACAACCCAATCATAAACTATGGAATGAACTGAAGGAAACCACACAACATAAACTCAGAAAAAAAACCCTCCATTACAGGAGGGCTTTGAAAATCTTTAGTCGAAGGCTACCACATCTTTTTAATCTTCTGTTCAAATAGTTCATTCACCTTCTCGTTGCTTACAAGCTGAACTTCCTCACCCTGCACACGGTGGTAAACAGCACTAATTAATTTAGCTTGTGTAGCATTTACAATCGTTATTATAAACAACCCTGCGAAAACAGCAAGTGTTTCACCTACAAAGAAGTTAACTATAGTACCCAACAGAAACAGCGGCACGGCTATCACCAATATTCCAACAAACTGCACCAGCCCTAAACTAAAATTACCTCCCATGCTTTCGCACCACTTGTCTCTCATAATTTAGGATGAACACTTAAACGCTTCCACCGGACCTGTATTTTTATACGCCATCCTTGTCAAACAACCCAATCATAAACTATGGATTGACCTTTAGGAAGACCGCGACATATGAGCAATACAATTAGCAAAACTTCGCCAACCTCCTTCTAATCAAATTCTATAACTTTATTGTTCAAATAGTATCAGTTATGATATCTGAATATTTATCTGCTGCAATGCATAAAGCGCATTATGAATTTCTTCCTGACGATAAAAGGTATTATGGGGAACTTCCGGGCTTTGAAGGAGTCTATGCCAGCGCAGTCACCTTAGAAGAATGCCGCGAAGAATTATTAGCAGTGCTTGAAGATTGGCTTCTTTTAAGTATTCATAAGAACTTACCGGTTCCAGTTGTTGATAACATTTCTCTCGAAGTGAAATCTGTTGCCTGATGCCCGAACTCCGAGCAATTAAGCGAAACGATTTAATAAATTACCTAAGAGGAGTTGGTTTTGGCGGACCTTACTCCGGAGGTAAACACCAATTCATGATCAAAGACAATCTACGTCTCACAATACCAAATCCTCACCAGGGAGATATAGGAGTTAACCTCCTAGGTAAAATTCTAAAGCAGGCTGGCATTTCTAAGCAAGAATGGCAGAACCTTTAAATGGATTTCAAACAAATATGCTTACTAAGTTCGCTGTCGACTTTCCTGCTTTTATGTTCCTTATCAAACAACCCAATCATAAACCATGTAATGGACAGAAGAAAACCAAGCAATATAAACTCAACAAAAAAGCCCACCATTACAGGAAGGCTTTCAAAATCTTTAGTTGAACGCTACCACATCTTCTTAGTCTTCCGTTCCAAAGTTCACTTACCCGGTCGTTGCTTATAAGCTGAGCTTCTTCACCCTGCACACGTTCGTAAACAGCACTAATGAATATAGCTTGTGCTGCATTTACAATCGTTATTATAAACAACCCCGCGAAAACAGCAAGCACTATACCTACAAAGAAGGTCACATGAAAACCCAACAGAAACAGCGGCACAGCTATCACCAATATTCCAATAAACTGCACCAGGCCGAAACTAAAATTACCTTCCAGACTTTCGCCCTGCTTGTCTCTTATGACTTAGAAGAGATCGTGCTTACTTTGTAGCAGTATCCATTGCAGCAACGGGTACACTTTCATGATACAATGTTTCCGGATCAATATCAGCCTCGTTCTCCCATTCAATAGTATCGAAACTCACTTTTGCTGTGTTAAAAAGCCTTTCATCTTTCAATGCTTTAAAAATGCCGGTGTTCAAGTATGGCTTCATATCAAATACTTTTTGTTCGCCACTTTCAAAAGTCAAGTGAAACAAATAATCTTGCAATGACTGTACATCTTTTACGGCAAAAAACATAGTTCTTATTTTAATGGTTCTATTGCAAAAGGCTTTTCTCCGTTTTGACACAATGCCCAATCTGCTAATAATTCATCACGGTGAATTTCTATCCAGGCAGCTACTAACCTCAGTTGTTTAGATGGCAATTCTCCTTCCACAAATAGACTTTATGGTGTTAAGGTATCGTCATAAACAAATTGAAGCAATTCAACTGCGCTTGTCAAAGGGGATGTTTCGTTCCAATTCATTAATTAAAAAGGGTTAGAGATAGACAACTAAATCGTAAATAAGAATGCCATTAAAGAGGCGATAAAGTTTTTGGTGGCGCGTGTAATTAATATAAACACTGGTATCAATAACCAGATGCTTAGGCTTTTGATTGCTCATACCTTAATTTACGGTGTTGACTTATAAAGATGTCAGCGTCTAAAAACCTAAATAATCCACACCCTGCTCTCCAATAGTCGGGTACCACAAAAGCCCCCATCAACAAAAAAACGAAAGGAACGTGATGTAGCCAATATCCCTCGATTTATAACAAGCATTAGTTCTTTAAGGAATGAAACTTTTCCCTTACGATCTGAGGCTTTTTGCTTTAGGTGTTGGAAGATTGTATCTAAATTTGAGGAAGAAAAAATTATTGTTATGAGTGTTGAAGAAATGAAAATAGAAGTGATCAGTAAAATTACAAATGTGAATAGTGAAGTTATATTGAAAGAAGTTTTAGCATTGATTGAAAATGCAACAGGAAACAAAAATGACAGTGTTAGCCTGAGTAAAAACTACAACGCAATAAAAGAACAATATGGTGAGGTATTGAAAAAACTCGCTCAGTGATTCCTATAAATGATATTTTAGAGCTACATGAAAAATCAATCAATGATTTCGGAGGCTCACGTGGCATAAGGGATATAGGTTTATTAGAGTCTGCCATTGCCCGACTGTTTCAAACTTTCGATGGGGAAGATTTATACCCTACAACATTGGATAAAGCTGCAGCATTAGGAGAAAGCCTTATCATCAATCATCCATTCGTTGATGGCAACAAAAGACCGGCATGCTTGCTATGGTTAGTTTATTGATAAACGACCAATACCAACTAAACGCCTCTCCAGATGATCTATATAATTTCGTAATCAACATTTCAACCGGTGCACTTTCCTTTGATGGAATAGTAAAGTGGCTGAAGGCAAACACCGGGGTGTGGCAAGGGTAATTCATATACCAGCCAGCCATTGGCTCAAATTGTATTTTGGACAAACACCGATAAATAAAAGAAAAAAGTGAACGTGTTGCGAAACGGAAGGCTATTTTGTTGTCCTTTTACGAATTTAGCAGGACGGATAACCCTCCGTTTTTCCTTTGTCGGCTATGCATTGCAGCAGCGTCATTGCAGCAATTTTCTTCAATTCTTTACACCACTATTCTTTCCCTCACAAAAAAGCCCCCCATCGCTGGAAGGCTTTTGAAAATCATCTCCTATTGATTTACCATATTTTTTTTCTCTTCGTTTCAAAAAGACCATCTACCTGTTCGTTAGTTACAGTTGGTACTTCCTCTCCTGCCACGCGATGATAGACTGCACTAATAAATATTGCCTGGGCTGCACTTATGATGGCTATAATAAGCATGCTGGCAAAAACAGCCAAAGCTGCACCTACCATAACATTAATTAAGGAACCTAATAAGAACAGGGGTATTGCTATTAAAATAATTCCTACAAACTGAACAAGGCCAAAGCTAAAATTACCACCTAAACTTTCGCCCCATTTCTCTTTCATTATTTGGGCAGAGCGCTTAAAAGCATCTATAGGGCCGGCGTTTTCATAAGCTAATACAGGTACCACAAAAAAGGTAGCAATGTTCCAGATCACTCCAAGAATACCCGTAATAATTTTACCTACAATGCCTGTTTCTTCCTGCACAATTTTTAAAATAGTTCCCACTGTAGCAGCCAGTATCGACCAGCTTAAAATAACGCCCAACCTGCTAACACTAAAATTCAGTCCATCACGCAATACAACTTCTTCACCCCTAAAATATTGACGAACGCAATGCATAAGTGCCACATTAAAAAAGACGACAATAAAGTAATTGATCAAATAAAAAGCAAATGCCAGCAGGTACGCAAACCCCCTGTTATCATACTCAAAAAGGTTGCTAAAGATGTTTGTTGCAAAAACTGCTGCAATAACAAACGACCCGGTTAGTACAATCATCGAGGCACCTGAAAGTATAGGGAACAGTACGAGTTCCCTGTTCTCTTTTAAAACTTTAAAACAACGCATTGAGATAGACCATCCGTTTGAAAGGCGGGTAATAAGACTCATATATAGTTGGGTTTTGGTTGACTTTAATAAATCTACCGGATAATTTATTAGGACCAAAACCTTTTTGAAGTTTGTATATAATTTTAGTATGAAGTACTTTGTTTCTCTTTATTAAAACCTTGGTTTATATGGCATGGTTTTAACAACTTAATTGACATTAATATTTCTTTACCCTAAAATTTCTTTCATGAAAAAAAATTGGTTGTTTAAGATGCTGGTTCTTACCTGCGTTACCCTTCTATCATTTACAATGTATAGTTGTGGTGTAAAAGACAGTGACATACAAAAAAATGTAAACGAACAGCTTGCTTCCACCCCTGGCATTAGCGGTTCGGTCGACAAAGGTGTAGTAACCTTATCAGGTCAGGCAAGCGACGATGCTGCTAAAAACTCGGCTGAGGCAAATGTGAAAAAAGTAAAGGGTGTAAAGTCTGTAATGAATAATGTTAGTGTTACACCTCCTGTTGTAAATACTCCTGTTATTATTAATCCCGACGAAACACTTATGATGGGAACTAAAGATGCCATTAAAGATTTTGAAGGTGTGAATGCCTCAGTTACCGATGGTGTTATAACACTTACGGGTTCTCTTAAACGTTCCAGGCTGCAAAACCTGATGCAGGCACTAAACACGCTTAAGCCTAAAAAAATAAACAATCAACTCACCCTTCAATAACAACCAATTATGTCATTACAGGAAAAATATAAAGAGCTGTTAGACACAGCCAAAACATCGGAGGTTAACAACCTGCAGGCAAGAGAGCAGGATAATGTATTGTATGTTGACGGAGATGCCCCATCTGGCGAAGTGAAAGACAAACTTTGGGATGTTTATAATAAAATTGATCCTGACTACAGGGCAGGCGATTTGGTTTTGAACGTAAATGTGGTTGCCCAGGCTGGTCAAAAAGCCAAAGTCACAACTGATCAATCAAATCTGAATATTAGAAAAGGCCCCGGAACCGATCAGCCGATAGTTGGCAAAGCAGCCCACAACGAAATAGTAACCTTGCTTAGCAAAACAAACGATCAATGGTATTTAATTAAAACAGATGCTGGTGAAGAAGGATATGCATACGCTCAATACCTTACTCCGCAGTAAAAATTGCTGGTATAAAACAACAAGAGCCGCTGAAAAGTGGCTCTTGTTGTTTACAGTAAAATTTGACCAGGTTGAATTATTCTCTATCCTTTTCAAGAGATTTTACGGCATACCCTAAGGCTGCTACCGGCGACTCAAACATAGCAACCTGTCCCTCATCATCTTTCATCAGCACACCTATAGCCATTGCATCAGCAGGGTCTTGCTTAAAATAGCTTGCTGTAAAATATTCGTTGGGGATGATTTTTGGATTATCCCTTTCAACCGGGTGAGGATCAATCTTTACCCAAACATCAGTCTCGTTAATTGTGTGCTTTTCAATCATAAGTATGAACTTAAAATAGTACTTAGCTAATTATAATTAAGTAAACCCATCATTGAATGGAATAATTTTTCTCTTGTAAAAGGCTTTTGAAGATAAATATCTGCCCCGTTTTCAAGAGCAACATCCTCGGCCGAAGCATCGTATCCACTAATCATAATGATCTTAATTGCAGGATATTTCTTTTTAATATAATTGATGAAGTCAATACCAAAACCATCGGGTAGTTTGTTATCAAGAATTATAACGGATGGCTGTTCTTTATCCAGGTACTCCTTTGCTGCCACTAAGTTTTTTACATGATCCAATTCTACATCTTTACCATTAAGCATAATATCTAACAAAAGGCTCATATCCCCATTGTCTTCAACTACAAGTGCTTTTTGAAGTTTTTTTGCTTTTTCAGAAGAATTTTCCATTAACAGGATTGTTTTTAAGGTTGAAAATCTATACGTGACAAAAACCTGTATAAAAACCATTCCATGAACTTAACCTTGCAAAACTTGTAGAATGCAGCAGATGCAGACACCTATCCCAGGCTGTAATCACCATTTTTAAAAATACTCAAACCCAGGTGCAAATGCAAGCAGGTAAAGCATGTAAAATTTAATCGTAACCGTCATTGCTTATTTTTACAACATGTCAAAATCTATATTTATTGCCATCTCCGAGCCTTACAGCGGCAAGTCGATTGTTGCCCTGGGTTTAATGAATATGTTGTTGAGCAAAACTAAAAAAGTTGGCTTCTTTAAACCCATTGTAAACGTTGATCCGGCCGAAAAATCAGACGGGCACATCGATACCATTCGGGAACATTTTGCACTGGACATTCCCTACTCAGATATGTATGCTTTCACACGGCCGCAAGCACTTAACCTACTGCAAACAAAAAGCACCGGAGAAATGATTGAGACCATTATTGAAAAATTTAAGAGACTGGAAGAAAAATATGATTTCACCGTTATTGAGGGTAGTGATTTTTCAGGTGAAGGAATAGCTTTTGAGTTTGAAACCAATGCTACCATCGCCAAAAATTTAAGCGCCCCGGTTATCATTGTTATTACCGGTCAAAACAAAACCACCGCCCAGGTGGTAAATAATACGCTTACAGTTCTTCAAAGCTTTACAGAACGGGAACTACAGGTATTATCCATTATTGTAAACCGTGTTTCACCCGAAATTATACAGGATGTTCGCGAACTGCTGCAAGCCCAATTACCAACGCAAATTATACTGGCGGTTATACCTAACGATGTAAACTTGAAAAGCCCAAGCATGCGTGAAATATTGGAGCATTTGCAGGGTAAGCTATTGTTTGGTGAAGACCAGCTCTCGAACCAGGTAGATAATTTTGTAACGGGAGCCATGCAGGTGCCTAATTTTTTAAAGTATCTTAAAGAAAATGTGGTGATTGTAACGCCCGGCGATCGGGGAGATATTATTATTTGTGCGCTACAGGCAAACCTTTCCACCAGCTATCCCAAAGTTGCGGGCATTGTATTGTCAGCCGGCTCTGTGCCCGAAGAGCCCATTATGCACTTAATAAGAGGTTCACAATCTATTATACCCATTATAGCAGTAAATACAGGCACCTTTGAAACAAGTGCCCTGTTGGGTGCTATACAATCGCGTATTACACCAGACAACGATAAAAAAATACAGCTTGCCATAGATACGTTTGAGAAGTACGTTGATGTAAATGCACTCAACGAAAAGATGATCACTTTCAAATCGGAAGGTATAACGCCGCACATGTTTCAATACAAACTTGCCAGGCGGGCCAAAAGCAACATCAAACACATTGTGTTGCCCGAAGGAAATGATGAACGCATTTTGCGTGCAGCACATAGATTGCTCAACCAGGAGCTGGTAAAAATTACTTTACTCGGCGATCCCCATGAAATTACCAGTTCCATCAAACGTTTGGGGCTTACGCTCGATAAAGGAAAAATGAACATAATCGATCCGGTAACTTCAGAAAACTTTAATGATTATGTTCAAACACTGTATGAGCTGCGCAAAAGCAAAAACGTAGAGCTTGAAATGGCACGCGACCTCATGACGGATGTCTCCTATTTTGGAACCATGATGGTGTATAAAGGACATGCTGACGGCATGGTTTCAGGAGCAGTACATACAACACAACATACCATAAGGCCGGCATTGCAGTTTGTAAAAACAAAGCCGGGCACATCAGTAGTTTCTTCCATATTTTTTATGTGCCTGCCAGACAGGGTAAGTGTATTTGGAGATTGTGCCGTTAACCCCAACCCTACTGCCGAACAACTAGCCGAGATCGCCATATCCAGTGCTGAGAGCAGTATTATGTTTGGTATTGAACCACGTATTGCCATGCTCTCCTACTCCTCTGGCACTTCGGGTGAAGGCGAAGATGTTGATAAGGTGCGCCGGGCAACACAAATAGTAAAACAAAAAAGGCCTGACCTTAAAGTTGAAGGACCCATACAATACGACGCGGCGGTTGACCCTGTAGTTGGCAGTCAAAAATTACCCAACAGCCAGGTTGCAGGCAAAGCAAGTGTACTCATATTTCCGGACCTCAATACGGGTAACAATACTTACAAAGCCGTGCAACGCGAAACTGGTGCACTGGCAATTGGCCCAATGCTACAGGGATTGAATAAACCGGTAAACGATTTAAGCCGTGGTTGTACTGTAGATGATATTTTTAATACTGTAATTATAACAGCTATACAGGCGCAGGAAAACTAGTTTAGTGAATAATGAAAAGTGAATAATGAAAGCATTTTGGTGTCAGCAGATTATTCACTGATTATGCATTCCACTAATGAACATGTGGAAATAAACCACATAGACACATAGTTAAATAGTAAAAGCACATAGTCTATGTGAATCATATGTTTTCTACTGTGCCTATGTGGTAAAACTCCTCTGGTTCATTTTGCGTGGCTTTGGGCCCGCCCAAAGTACTTTTGCGTCCTCTTCTAATTACAAACATTGCTCATCGTGGTAATTCAACATTTAAAATTCAAAACCCAACATAAAAAGTAATGAACATCTTTGTCATCAACTCAGGCAGCAGTTCCATAAAATACCAGTTGTTTAAAATGCCGAACGAGCAGCCTGTATGCAGTGGATTGGTTGAACGCATAGGTCTTGAAAACTCCCTGATTACCCACCGCTTGCTTGCTGATGGTGCTGAAAGAATTATTAAGAAAACCCTGGATATTGCAGACAATGAAGCCGGCTTAAAAGAAGTGGCTCAATTGCTTACCCAAGGTGAAACTTCCGTAATAAAGGATGCAGGTGAGATTGATGCTGTGGGTCACCGTATTGTACATGGCGGTCGTGCTTTTGCTTCAACCACTATTATTACACCCGGAATAAAAGCTAAAATTAAAAGCTTGTTTCAACTGGCCCCTTTGCACAACCCTGCCAATTATACGGGTATCGAAATAGCCGAATTAATTTTTACCAATGCAATACAAGTTGCCGTTTTTGATACGGCCTTTCACCAGACTATGCCCGGGAAAGCATTTAGATATGCAATTCCAAAAAATTATTACGACGACTACAACATAAGGGCTTATGGTTTTCATGGTACCAGCCACAAATATGTAAGTGAAAAAGCTGTGGAATACCTGGAGAGGCCATCAGCAAAACTTATAACGATCCACCTGGGAAATGGCTGCAGTATGGCTGCAATAGATAAGGGTATTTGCATAGATACAAGCATGGGCTTTAGTCCGCTTAATGGGTTAATAATGGGTACACGAAGCGGCGATATTGATCCTTCCATTATCTTCCATTTGATAAATCAATATGACTATAAAGCTGATGAAATAAATAATTTACTAAACAAGAGCAGCGGCATGATGGGGCTAACAGGGTTTAGCGACATGCGTGACATAAACCTGGCACAACAGCAGGGAGACTCTGAAGCCGAACTTGCGCTGGACATGTATGCCTACCGGATAAAAAAATATATAGGTGCTTATGCTGCTGCACTCAACGGCCTCGACGCCATTATTTTTACAGCCGGTGTTGGTGAAAACGATGCAGCCACCCGCTCAAGAGTTTGTACAGATATGGACTTTTTAGGATTGCAAATAGATGCAAAAAAAAATCTGGAAAGAAAGCCCGGCATTAGGGAGATTAGCAGTACAACTTCTCCGGTTAAAATTTTAATTATACCTACTAACGAAGAGCTTGAAATTGTAAAGCAGTGTTATAGCTTACTGGCAAATAAATAGAAGTTTTATAGCAAACGCAACACTTCGTTTTTTTAAAAATTACAAGCCTGGTTAAGATTATCAGGAATTTTTTATTGCTGCATTTTCTCCCAAGTTACAGCAGTACCTATATTTTGCTTTCCTACTTTAACATTCAAAGATTGTATCCCTATTAGCTTTGTACGATCGTCCGACAATTCTAAAGTATACGAACGGTTACCCTTTGCCTGGTCAGGTAGATAAAATGATAATTTGTTACCGGTAAGTAACCCGGAACCTATTCGGGTACGCATTCCGGCATCAAACTCTTCAATTGTAACCTGCTTTGAGGTTTGACTGATTTTATAAGTGGTATTAGTTTTCGTAGTCACCATTGGCTTCCAGGTGCCGGCAACTAAAGCAGTCACTTCCCGTGTGGATGAAGGGATATCGGACTTAGCAGTTTTATCTTCAAAAACAAATTCTTTTAAGCCAATAAATAACAACAGTACTATAGCAACAATGGCAACAGACCATGCAAAATTTTTCTTTTCGTTTCTTTTTGTTTCTTCCTTTATTGGAATGCCATACCTTTTTAGTGCATCCACAATCCTTGTCATATCAAACTCCCACCGGCTGTACGAAAGGTCTGTTGCATTGTATTGGTCAAACCCTTTCAGATCTTTTGGCAATTGAATTGCCAATGGCATTTTTGCATCTTTTACCAATACCGGTAAGATTCTTTTCTTTTTGTTAAGTGCCATTGCCAGCTCCATCCTTACGTAATCAGTGGCGTCATTTTCAACATTCATATTAAGCCTGTCTATCCAACCAGGCCCTATAACCGCAATAAATACTTCGCATTGCTCTATCGATTTTTTTAAAAGCGGGGGAAATATGTCACCCTTGCTTAGGTTATCTACGTCAAGAAAAAAGTATTGTTTGTCAATAACTGTTTTTAAGTGATCTACCATTCTACCGGTCTCCCCGGCAGAGTCGCTATTACGGTAACTGACAAAAATTAGCGGCGTTGCAAAATCAGTCATATAGTTGCTTTGGCAATTTTAAAAGTACAGTTTAATCAATTCATTCATACCTCCTATTTACCACCGATAAAATTTAATTAAACAATATTTCCAGATATTCCCATTATTTAGGAGTATTGCCTCTCCAACCAGCATTTATGAGAAAAATATTCGCCCTGTCCATCATCTGTCTATTTTGTTTTTCCTTTCTACAGGCGCAAAATGCTTTCGTTAAAGGAACGGTATCCGATACTATGAACAAGCAGAACTTATCCAATTCTTCTGTTTCATTATTGCGGGCCAAAGACTCTGTACTCATCAGTTATACCCGCAGCTCAAAAGATGGGCAATTTGAATTTAAGAACATTCCCACAGGCCGTTTTATATTAATGGTAACCTATCCCCGCTATGCCGATTATTTTGATCCGTTTGATTTTACTGCAACAACAGAGAAGGATATGGGTCTCATCATGATGACCTTAAAATCGAGGATACTGGAAGATGTAATTGTTCGCCAGCAAATAGCAGCCATACGTATGCGGGGTGACACACTGGCTTACAAGGCGGACAGTTTTAAAGTTCGTGAAGGCGCATCCGTTGAAGAGATGTTGCGCAAAATGCCAGGTTTGCAGGTAGATAAGGATGGTAAGGTTACCGCCCAGGGCGAGAAAATAGAAAAGGTGTTGGTTGATGGGGAAGAATTTTTTGGTAACGACCCAACCTTGGCCACAAAAAACCTGCAGGCAGATGCTATTGATGAAGTGCAGGTATTTGATAAAAAAAGTGACCAGGCTGCTTTCTCCGGTATTGATGATGGAACCAAAACCAAAACGCTTAACCTTAAGCTAAAGGAGGATAAAAAGAAAGGATATTTTGGAAAAGTAGAGCTGGGTGCAGGGCCTAACAATCGCTGGAACAACAACCTGATGTTGAACTCTTTTAAAGCGAAAAGAAAATTGTCGGCATATGGCATTATGAGCAGTACCGGCAAAACCGGCCTTGACTGGAGCGAAAGAGAAAAGTATGGTTCAGGAGGAAATGTTGAATATGATTCAGATGGTGGTTACTTTATGTGGAGCGGCTCCAACGACGATTTTGACCAGGGTAATTTTAATGGACAGGGTATACCAACTTCCTGGAATGGCGGGCTTCAATATTCAAAAAAGTTTGATGCAGACAAGCAAAACCTGAATGGAAGTTACCGTTATGGCAAAATAAACAACTCTGGCAATGGCAATACCATTTCGCAATCTATACTACCCACCAATACATTTACAACAACCGAAAACAGCAACTTTTTCTCCAGCAGGCAAAGGCATTCGGCTAATGCTATCTACGACTTTCAACTCGATAGTTCAACTTCTTTAAAAGTTGTAACCAGCGGCTACACGGGCAACCAAAGAAGCCTGAACAATTACAATAGTTCGTCCATTAATTCACTGGGCAATCCTATCAACAACAGCAACCGGGTTACTAGCGTGCAGGGAGATGACCAAAGCTTTAGTGGAAATATTTTATTACGCAAACGCTTTAAAAAGCCGGGCAGAACTGCATCGCTAAGTTTTGACCAGCAGTATAAACAAAACAATACAAGTGGCTTTCTTAATGCACTCAACCAGTTTTACAATAAAAGCGGCCAGCTAGTAAATACTGATTCAATTGATCAGAATAAAATAAATGAAATAACAAACAGTGGCAATTATACAAAGCTGGCCTTTACCGAACCAGTATTAAAAAATGTGTTTGTTGAATTAAGTTATGGTCGCCGCGTAAGCAATAGTGAATCGCAAAAATTATCTTACGACAAAAGTGCAAACAATAAATACGAAGATCTGAACGAGGACTTTAGCAACCATTACGACTTTAAGGTACTTACCAACAGTGGTGGAATGACCTGGCGATACAATACCAAAAAGATAACTTTTTCAGCAGGTGGCGATGTTGCCAGGGCCAATTTTAAACAAACCAATTTGTTTACCGACACACTGGTTAAATACAATTACACCAACCTGTTTCCAAGGTCAAGGTTCCAGTATAAATTTAATAGTAACACCCGCATTTCGTTAGGTTACAATGGTGTTACCCGCCCACCGGGCATTGAACAAATACAGCCAGTAAGAGACAATAGCAATACCTTAAACATTGCCCTTGGTAATCCTGACTTAAAGCAGGAGTTCAGGAGCACTTTTGATTTTAACTATAACTCGTATAAAGTTTTACAACAGAGGGGAATATACACGTATGCCTCTCTCTCAACACTTAAAAATGGTATCACTACCAACGAAACCACTGCCACTTCAGGAGATAGTATTGGCAAACGTACCTACCAATTTATTAACCTGAACGGTAACTACAATGGCTATTCAGGTGGTGGATACAATTGGAAAATTAAAAAGCTGGATGCCTCAATCAGGATAGGTTTTAATTTAAATGTTTCCAGGTTAAACAATATTGTAAACAACCTGAGAAACGTTACCAACAACAATAGCTATGGATTAAACTTTTCAATTTATAAATACAAGGAAAAGAAGTTTGACTTTAATTATTATTCATCTGTTAATTATAACACGTCTCTATCATCAATACAGCCCGATAAAAAGACCAATTATTTTACACAAAACCACAACATTTATTTAAACTATACTTTACCTTATAAGTTTGAGGTTAATACAAATGTGAATGCAAGCTTCAGGCAACGCATTAGCATTTTCGACAAAAACAATAACATAGTAGTTTGGAATGGATATGTTGGCAGAAAGCTGCTGAAGAATGATAAAGGCATGCTTAGTCTGCAGGTAAATGATATACTGGATCAGAACCGGGGCTACAATCGCTTTATCAATTCTTCAATAATTCGCGAGGAAAACTACAGCACCTTACGCCGGTATTTCCTGCTAACATTTGTCTGGAATTTTTCTAAAAATCCTGGTGGCGGACCAGGTATGCAATAGTTGATGAAGATAACTCGCATAAAAAATACACGTAACACAATGGCTGCCAAAACCAAAATTTACACAAGTATGAAAAAAATTGTATTAATATTTCTTCTTTTAGCCGGCACCAAAGTAATGGCCCAAACACAATTTATAACAAGCGGAAAGATAGAGTTTGAGCGAAAAGTAAACATACATAAGCAATTGGATGCTGAAGAAGATGACACGTGGCGCAACATGCTAAAGAAAACAACACCAGCCGTTAAATCCAGTTATTTCGACTTGTATTTTGATGCTCAAAAAACCATTTACAAACCGGGAAGAGAAATTATTGTAACGCAAAAAGTACCCGATTGGTTAGAGGGCCCGGCTATAGATAATATTGTTTTTACCGACCTTGACAACAAGATGAGTTATAGCCAAAAAAGTGTTTTTGAGTCAGTGTTTAATATAACTGATACGGTTAGAAAAATTGACTGGAAGATTACGCCCGACACCCGAACCATTGCCAACTTCGAATGCAGAAAAGCCACCGCCATCATTATGGATTCCATTTATGTGGTAGCTTTTTACACTGATCAAATAATTACCAATGGTGGACCTGAATCCTTTACCGGGCTTCCCGGTATGATTTTGGGGTTGGCCGTTCCCCGGCTGAATGCTACCTGGTTTGCTACAAAACTTGAATTGGTTGAGATAAAACCCACCGACCTGCTTCCTCCTAAAAAAGGCAAAAAAATAAACAATGCCAACTTGCGTACCCAATTGCAGTCCAGCATGAAAGACTGGGGAAAAACAGGCAGTAAAAACATTTGGCAGATCATGATTTAATGTGAAGTATACTCCTGCTAATCTGCTAAATTTTAGTTGCCAAATGTTTTTATTCATTCAACTATCTTATCTTTTCTAAAAACTTAGAATATGAAAAAACAAATCATTTTTTGCTTATTGTCACTTATTGTTGCCTCCTCTCCTGCATTTAGCCAGGAGGATAAATCAAAAAGAGCCAGCCCGCCTGCAAAAGTTTCTGAAACTACAAATAAGGGTGTTACCATAAGTATCGATTACAGTCAGCCTTCTTTAAAGGGACGTGAGATTGGAGTTGATATAGCCCCGGTTGGCCAGGTATGGCGTACAGGTGCTAATGAAGCCACGGTATTTGAAATAAGTAAAGATGTTAAGGTAGAAGGTCAACCTTTAAAAGCCGGTAAGTATAGTTTGTACAGTATACCTGGCGAGCAGGAAGCTACCATCATTTTCAACAAAGCATGGAACCAGTGGGGTACAGTTTACAAAGAATCAGAAGATGCACTTCGGATAAAAGTAAGCCCTTCCCAGGCGCCTGAGTTTACAGAAAAGTTGACATTTTTGGTTGAAAAAACAGGTAACGTAATCTTTAGGTGGGGCAATAGCCAGGCCGAATTTAAGGTTGAATAAAACATAAATCATCAATAAAAAATGCCGGTGACTTAAGCAGTTACCGGCATTTTTATGTAAAACACTTTAAATCCGGGCACCAAATGCGCTTGTTTTGGCGAGAGTGCTACTGTAGGTGCATGTATGTAATGACTCGCTTCTGCCGTAATAAAATTGCTTTGGTAACTAACTGGCCACATATAACAACTCATTCTTCTAAATACGTCATCCCGAATTTATTTCGGGATCTCCTGGATCATGTTTGTGTTTTGTTCTCCGGGAGATGCTTAGATAAACTTACAATGACGACTACGGGCTTGTCTTATAACTTTCAACTCACAATTCATAATTCTCAAATCTCAAATCATAACTCTCAACTACAACTCATTCTTCTCAAAACCTCACCCCAAATATATTTCTGGATCTCCTATTTCGTGTTTTGTTGCATTCTCCGGAACCTGCTTAGATAAACTCCACATGACGGCTTTTCTCCAGTCAACTCTCATCTGGCAACTGTCAACCACTTTTATGTGCACCGTTTGTTTTGCCTTCTTTTATCACTGGTAGGGCCACACAAAGCCCCTGCACTCCGGCAACAAAAAATACAAATGCCCCAAAATTCGCCGGGCAAAACTCCATGTAAAATGTTGCCAGGTCTATTCCTGCGTTTTACATACAAAATTCCGCAGTTCACATACAAAGTAAAATATGCGGCAAACCCAACATGTATTTTAGTCTGGTTAAAGTGTAACTCTAAACCACACTTATTTTAAAACTACTGTTATGAGCCAGAATTTTTACACCCCTGTATTGGTAAATAAGATGAACAGAATGAAGACAGCCGGCAAATTGTTGTGCCTTGTTCTTACCATTTTGTTGTTACTTCCTGCAGCCGCTTTTTCCAGAAAATATGGGCGGGAAAGTTGGGCAGATACCGATCATTTTTGGACGGTAAGCTATAATACAAACGAAGGAGCCATCCATATAAAAGTATTGGTATACGACGATGAATTTGGACCCGCTGATGAAGATGGATATGTTAACCGTGGCAAGCTGAGTTACACAACAGACGGAACCAACTACACCGAATTTTATAACATCAATCTTAACTCAGGCCCAAGTGTTGATAATTCAAATGGCTCACTAAACGGAGCCGATGTAACCTATTCCGAAACTAACAGCGGCAGGTATAAATACTGGGATTTTAAGCTAAACATATCCAACGGAATAAAAAATATTTCAAGAATAAAGTTTGCCGGAAACTGGGATGTAAATGGTGCTTATGGCAGCGACGACTTCGATGCAACCAGGTCGGTAACAGTTGCTCAAATGAGCTCTCTAAGTTTTAAATCGTATTCCGGCCAAAACTATGAGTGGGTAACAGAACTCGAAAACAATGTATATGTTGCACGGGCACATGTTGCTTATGTTACCAGCTTAAACGATGTAGATAAAGTAAGTAAAGTAACCCTGTATAATGGTACTGGTGCAGCAGCTTCAAGGGCTTTTAACCTGGGCATCAACCCTCCGCCATTTTCGGTACATAACAGTGTTTCAGACAGTAATTATTATTTTAAACAAACGGCTTACAGCGACCGGCTTACCCAGCAAACCGGCACCATCAATGTTCCTGCATTTACCTTGCCAAAAACCGCTACAGCAAGTTATAATGCTACAACGCAAACGGTAAGCTTTACATGGACTATCGACCCTGTTACCACCAACAATTTTGTAAACGATAACTTTAAATTACAGGTAGCAGACAACGTTGATTTTACTGATGCAAAAGATGTAACGGTAACCTACGATAAAACAAAATCGTCGTATACGTACAATGTTAGTTCGGCACTTTCTCCGCAAATGTATTTTAGGGTTGCGAGGGCCCGCCCAGGCTTTAATTGGGACCTGGCAAAATCCGCGAATACTACCGTATCGTTTACTTCCATACCCCTTACTGCAACTGCTGCTTTGCAAAATGGAAAAACAGCTTTGCTTACCTGGAATGCGTTAAACACAGCATGGTTACCGGGTGCAACATTTATTATTACCAGGATCAACAACACTGCAAAAACACAAAATGAAATTAAACTTAACAAAAGCGATTTTGATAAGGGTACCTATACCGATGTGCAAATAGCCACTTGTAACAGCTACAACTACACAGTGCAGGTGGTGCCTCCTACCGCATCTGCTTTTACAGCTTTTGCACCAGTGCAAATACCCAACGAAATATTGCCTACCGAAATCGGCTCCTTAATTAACCTGGAAGTCTCGAAAGGATACTTTCCTGACAGAACAGAACTGCGATGGTCAACAAGCGGTGCCTTCGACAATTTTATTATCAAGCGGGCTGTCTACGGCACCACCAATTTTGCACAACTGTCTACCGTGCCGGGGTCTACCAACAGCGATTATCAAACTGATGATACCAAAGGAACGCCCGGCGTGTATTATACTTACCAGGTAATTGGCGTGGTAAAATGTAACAATGTTCCCGTCTTCTCAAAAGAAACGCTGACGGGTATTGGTTTTAGAAGCCCTACCGGAAATATTTATGGCCGCATTACTTACGAAAACGGACAGGCTGTTGAGGATGTCTCCGTTCGCCTTCAAAGCAACGACCAGGCGCAACTGGGTAAAAGCATTTACCTGAACGGAACTGCATCCAGTTACCTTAAACTGGATAGTACCAAAGCTCCCTTTGCCGATACTGCTTTTACCATTGAAGCATGGATTAAGCCCGACGATTCAAACCCAGTTAACCAGGTTATATTTTCACGAAAAAACCAATATGCTTTAGGGTTTAATGCTGCGGGTAAACTCTTCTTTTCGTATAAAGGTGCCAGCGTACAAGGCACTTATACCAACCCTGCCAATTCTTTTGTACACGTAACAGGTATTCATACAAAAGACTCGTTGTTTATTATGCTCAATAATGATGTTGTGGGCCGTGTTGCAGTATCCTACAGTACAGCTACAGGGGTTGATAAGCCCGTGTATATTGGCAAGAGCGATGCCGGGCAACTGTTTAAAGGTTTTATTGATGAGATGCGTGTTTACAACATAGCACTCCCCGTAGCCCAGGTGGTACAAAATCAAACCCGCCTGCTAACGGGCGATGAAACCGGTCTTGCCGCCTATTGGAGGTTTGACGAAACGATCAATGACCAGTTTTACGACCTGGCTTTTCACGGTGATAGTTACACCCAAAACGATGGAGCGATGAACGCCACGGCAGTTACCCGTTCGGGAACCATACCTACAACTGACCAGCTTTCACTTAAGTCGTTTACTGATAAATCGGGAAACTACTTTATTTCGGGCATACCTTTTATTGGCAATGGCACCACTTATACCATCGTGCCTTTAAAAGGAACGCACCAGTTCGATCCTATATCGGTTAACAGGTTGATCTCTCCTACTTCAACCCAATTTACTGTTGACTTTAAAGACAAATCATCGTTTCCTGTTTCGGGCTATGTGTATTACAAAAACACTACGGTGCCTGTACCCGGTGTGCAGTTTAAAATAGATGGCCAGGTTGCGCAGCAAAGCAATGGAGCCATTTTTGAAACCGATGAAAATGGATTGTTCAATATATCAGTGCCGGTTGGTGTACACGAAGTAAAGGCAGTAAAAACAGACCACGTTTTTGCCAATGCTGGTAAAATAACCAACCGCGATGGCTTCAACCTAAATTACCAGAACAACATCAGTGGACTTAAACTAACAGACAGCACTACCATTCGTTTTATTGGCAGGGTTGCCGGTGGAGCCAACCAGCAGAAATTTCCACTTGGTCATTCAGTCTCGGTTAATAACCTTGGAAAAGACATCAGCATTTCAATGGTGTTGCCCTCTGGTAATAAGTACGAACTCAATGCTGATCCTTCAGTAAAAACAGATACCGTAAAGCACTTGCTTCCCACCAACATTAAAGATTCTTCAAAAATTCATTCAACACAGGTTGTATACAACACCAACAGCATTGTTATTAAGCCCGACCCGATAACCGGCGAATTTGTTGCAGATCTTATACCGGTAAAGTTTATTGCTTCAACAGTTAATGTTACGGGCTGGGGCGACATATTGGATGGCAAACCGGTGCTGCTTGACTTCACCAATAAATTCAGGGTAGAAAGTTCGGTGCGCCGTTATGTTGACTCTGCTTTAAATAAACAGAACACTTACGACAAAACCAATTATTACGACAGCCTTACTTACAATGCATCGTATAAATTCATTAAAAGAAAGATACCTGTTGTAGAAATACTCCAGGCCACTGCCAGCGGCAATGCGCTGGATTATTTTGGTAATGAAACTTATAAAGCTACTGCCCTCACAGGCGTGCAAACTGATATAACATTGTTGGATAATACCAAAACGGGTTATAGCAAATATCTTTTTAACTACCCGGTGTTTTTGCAAAATCAAACCTACCAGTTTAAGATAAAAGCCAGTGAACAGTACCCATTTTATGAAAGCGTGAGTAACGATGGTACTCCCATTGTAAAACAGTTAAATAATAAAGACGTAATTGATATTGTACCTACCAGCGATGGAGAAGTTTCAATTTTAAACCGCATTAAAAATGGCAGCGTTGCTGCAGATGTTCTAAGCTTGAGCAGTGTAGGAACGGCAGATTACGAGTTTGTGGCAGGCGATCCCAACCTGGCAGCCGGGGGTATTAAAACCTTCTCCGCCTCGGTTAAGTTTGGACCGGCTACCAACATTAACTGGCAATATTTTGGCGACCCGCAATTAAAAGGAATCGTGTTAGGGTCAAAATTAACCGGAACTGATTTTGTTACTGCCGGCCCCGATAAAGTACTCATGGTATTAAGAGACCCGCCGGGGGCAAACAGTTATTCTTATGTTGAAAAGGGTTCTACCTTCTCGCATACTGAAACCTACAGCGGCGGTGTTGACCAGGTGGGCGATGTATCTATCACACAAAAGCTAGGTACCGAACTGGTAACTTTTACCGGTGTAGGTGTGGGTACCATTAATACGGCCGCGGCACAAACCGGTTACACGTTGGGTTTGCACCACGAAGAACATTACAAATACGAAAACACCATTGAAACTTCCAACACCATAACAACCAGGTTTCAAACAGGAGCGGCAAGTGTTTTTGTAGGCGCACCAGCCGATGTATTTATTGGCTATTCAACTAATATTACCTATGGCCAAAGTAACAACGTTACCATTATACCCAGGGCTGACTTAAAGGCTTCGGACATTCCTATATATGAACCCTCACCAACCAGTACTTATATTTTAGTGCAACGGGGCGGTATCCATATCGGGCAGCAGTTTTCAACGTTGTTTGCCTTTCCGCAGCAGCACATCGAAAAAGTGTTGATACCAAACCTGGTCAGCATCCGCAACACATTACTTAACCCTTCCACTATGACCCAGGCTTCGGCCATGGCCATAGCAAACAATACCAAAAAACCGGTCTATGTTTCAAAGCTTGCCTTGACTGATCCCAGGTTTGGCAAGTCAAATAAAGACACGGTAGCTTTTGGACCAACTGCTAAAAACGACCTCTATTGGGATGGCAAAAGTTATAAAATTTATTTTCCTGAAAACGATCCTTATCGTACGGATACCATAATGGTGATCAACCAATATGTAACAGCCTGGAAAAGCCGCATGGCCGAAAACGAAAAGGCGAAAGTAAACTCAACCCTCGAACAGAATTATTCGTTCCATGCAGGCAATCCAATTGAACATTCAGAGCAAACAGGAACCAACCGCGACTCTACGCATTCATTTAATTTCATTATTTCCGGCAAGGTTGAATCGTCAACAGATATTACCATAAACAAAGCCGGTTTTGCCTTTACTTTAAAAGAAGAAATTGGCACCGCCCAGGGTGGTGTGTTTGGCGGAAATGCAAACAATTCGCAAACACTGGGCTTTGTGTTATCATCGCCCGGCACTGATGATTATTATAGTGTGGATGTAAACAAAGCACCGGACAGCACGTTTGTTTTTAAAACAAAAGGAGGCGTAAGCGGATGTCCGTATGCAGGTCAAACGGTTACTACTTATTATCAACCGGGTACGGTGTTGGATCAGCCAACGCAACGGATTGAAGTGCCCGTTTTGGCAGTAGAAAAACCTGTGGTCAATGATATTCCTTCTCAACGTAAAGCGTCTTATAACCTGTTGTTGCGAAACGAATCCGAAGCCCGGTTACCCGTCACGTTTGTATTGGGCTATGTAGATAATGATTCAATAAAAGGCGCCACCATTGCTGTAGATGGAAGCCCTATTGGTGGCTCGGGCCGTGCTGTCGTGGTACAATTTGGCCAAACAGTAACCAAAGTGCTTACCATTACAAAAGGACCTGACGCAATGGACTATAACAACATAATGATCCTGTTGCGTTCCAATTGCCAGTACGATCCTACAGGTTACCAGGAGAATATAGCCGATACGGTCCTTTTGTCGGCGCATTTCATTCCTTCGTGCTCCGATGTAAATATTAAATCGCCGAAAGACAAATGGGTGCTTAACTCAGAGTCGCCGGTAAACAATTCAGGTAAACGCTACCTGCCCATAACCATCAATCAATTTGATGTAACCAATGCTTTGTTTGATCACATTGAACTGCAATACAAACCCACTGCTTCCAGCACATGGATTGCTGCCATAAAATTTTATTCGAATACCACAAAATTTGATGCAGCCCAGGGAGAAAAATTAATGATCACAAACGCTGAAGCTATTAACTACAACTTTGTGTTGGATGATGGATCGTTCAACGACCAGAACTACGATGTACAGGCTGTAAGCTTTTGCAAAGTGGGTACTGCTTTTGTAACCACCGAATCAAATCTTATCAGCGGTATTAAGGATACCTACAACCCACGCTTGTTTGGTACGCCACAACCGGCAGATGGGGTGCTTAGCGTTAACGATGATGTTAGGTTAAACTTTAATGAAACCATCGCCGCAGGCTTATTAACGAATGCCGACTTCCAGGTAACAGGTATACGAAATGGAGTAAAGGGTGACCATAACGTAAGTGTAAAATTAGACGGTGTGGGCAATTACCTGGCTACAGAGTTTGATAAAAGTTTTACCGGCAAAAACATTACTGCAGAAATGTGGGTGTTGCCAGGCAAACAGGCAGACCAAACTGTGTTTAGTCATGGCGATCAAAACGGATCACTTGAACTGGCTTTGACCACCGATAATAAAATACAGGTTACAGCAGGAAGTACCATAGTTAAGAGTACAAACGCTTACGACTACAAGCCGGGCGAATGGGCACATGTTGCCCTGGTGTATAACAATATCAGTCGCACCGTATCGGCCTTCTACAATTTTGTTGAAATGATACATGCAGCCCCCGTTAACGCGTACATCGGTACTGGTCACATAGAGTATGGCCGCAGCATCAAACAGCAAAACAGTTACTTCACCGGTAAACTACATGAGGCAAGAATTTGGGAGGATACGCTGACCTCAATCAGGCTACAGGTTAACAGCCTCAATATGCTATCCGGTGCTGAAAATTCATTATTGGCTTACTACCCAATGAGCGAAGGCAAGGGTACTACCGTGTTCGATAAAGCACATGGCTCACACGCCTTACTGAATGGACTTTGGAGCACTCCTGAGGGCAAAGCAATAGGCCTGAATGGTAATGGGTATGTAAAGATGAATACCTCTTTTGCGCCGGTTGTTTCAGCAATGGATTATACTGTTGAGCTGTGGTTTAAGGCAGACGCCACACAAAATAATGCAACCCTGGCCTCCAACGGAAAAGGTGATGGCACTGATTTCGGCGGCTCGCTTAACTTGTTCAGTCTGGGTTTTGAAGCCGGACTACTCATCTTCCAAAACAACGGGTTTAAAGTGCAGGCCATTGGCAATTATCTTGATAACAAATGGCACCACGTGGCCGTTGCAGTCAACCGCAATTCGGGCAATGCACAACTATTGGTTGATGGTGTATTGAACCAGTTTTTCGATGCCAAAAATGTAGGTGGTATCGTAGCTGCAAATACCTACCTGGGAGTACGCACTTACTTTACGGCAGATGCCACTACCGAACCCAAGTTCGACCGGTATTTTAAAGGCTATATAGATGAGTTCAGGATATGGAATACCTACCTCAACCAAACACTCATTTCTAAAAACAACAACGTTCGCCTACAGGGAAATGAGTTGGGATTACTGGCTTACTATCCATTTGAGATCTACGAGATGTTCCAGGGTAACAATGGCCTGTATTATTCGCTTAAAGATGCAAAGGTGCAGGAACAGGCAAACACTGTTGTACCCCCAGCCACCGGCTTTAACTTGCTCGAAAGCAACGAGGCTGCTCCAATGAAAGATCGTGGACCGGTTGACAACCTGAAGTTTGATTTTGTTGTGAACAACGATGCACTGATCATTAATGTACAGGAACCTAAACAGGCCATTGATAAAACGATTATTACTTTCAAATCTAAAAACGTACGGGACCTTAACGGCAACAAAATACTTTCGCCGGTTACATGGACAGCTTACATTGACCAGAACCAGTTAAAATGGAGCGACAACGAAATTAACCTGGTGAACGAAGCAAATGCACCGTTAACGTTCGAAAGCCGCCTTGTAAACAACGGCGGAACTTCGCAACACTTTACCCTGTCTAACCTGCCATCGTGGTTAAAGGCAACTCCTTCAAATGGCGCTGTAGATCCTAAGGGCAACCAGAAAATTGAGTTTACGGTAAATACAGGCTTGAACATTGGAAGTTACGAGGAGATTGTATTTATGCGCAACGATAACAATGAAACGGAGGCGCTGAAACTTACGTTGCAGGTAAAGGGTCAAAAACCAAACTGGACCGTTAAGCCTTCCGACTTTCAATTCAACATGGGTGTCTATGGCAAACTGCGTTTAAACAACATCTTCTCAATTAACAAAGAAGACATGTTAGGCGCATTTATAAATGGAAAATGTGTGGGAGTAGCTAACAACACCCGCAACGCTTCAAACGATTTCTGGTATGTGTTTTTAACCGTGTACAGTAACGATGTGAAAAATAACAATGTAGAGTTTAGAATATGGCAGGCCAGTACCGGAAAAACATTCAAAGCAACTCCATCAAGTAACGTAAGCTTTGCAAACAATGCCATCGTAGGTACCCCATCGGTCCCGGTAATATTCGACGGCAGCCAGTTGATATTGCAGGATATGGTGATCCATGAAAACTGGAACTGGATATCTTTCAATTTATTAATACCAACTAATACACCGATTAACACAACACTGGCAAATGGCTCATGGAGTAGCAACGATATTATAAAGAACGAAGGTGTATCGGTTTTCAGTACCTACACAACAAACAACGGTTGGTTAGGAACGTTAACCAGCATCAACAACCTATCGCTTTACAAATTGAACGCATCTAAACTTCAAACATTAAGCTTGTCGGGTACCCCGGTAAGCGTTACTACCACCCCTATTCCATTAAAAGGTGCACGCTGGAACTATATTAGCTACCTGCCACAGTTTAATACAACTGTAAAAGAGGCATTGGCAGGTTACAGGGCCCTTGATGAAGACGTAATAAAATCGCAGACTGGCTTTGCCATGTACAGTGCCCAAAATGGCTGGATAGGAAGCCTTACTTTCCTTGAACCCGGAAAAGGCTATATGCTGTACAGGAAGCGAACCAACGACACTGCCTTCTACTACCCTGCTATAAAAGGCTTCCTGGCAGGCACCACACCCAGGGAAACCAACCCTAACGTATACCAAAGGCCGGTACCGGGCAACTTTAGCAATGCAGACAATATGACCATAGCGGCTGTGGTTGCACCTGGCTTTGAGTTTAGAAATGGTGACAGCCTGCTTGCTTTTGTAAATGGTGAACTGAGAGGTAAGTCTAAACCAATCATCAACCCTGAGATAAAGAAGAACACGTACTTCTTTAATATTGCGGGCAGTGCGGAACAACCAGTTGTGTTTATGATTGAACGCGGCGGTGAGATAATTGCCCAGTCAACTACCATGCTAACTTATAGGTCAAACACCATCATAGGCACGCTAACAAAACCGCTTGAACTACATTTTGAAAAGCAAAGCGGAGACGTCACCATCTATCCAAATCCGTTTAATAGCAGCCTCAACATTGCAGTTGATTTACGGGGTCTTCTTCCAACAGGCAATCGCGATGTACAAGTTTCGGTGGTAGATGTTGCCGGAAGACTGGTAATAAAAAGGGCAAAACAAACCGTTTCGGGCACGGGCTTTAACACCACCTGGAATGGAAGAAATGCCGATGGCAATGTATGCAGCAAGGGTGTGTATTTTATAAACATAACCATTGATGGTATACCCCACATTTATAAAGTAGTTAAACAGTAGCAATCAAAATTTTATATCGGTTTACAGCAGGAAAAAAAACCTGCTGTAAGCTTTAAAAAAAAAGTTATGAAACTAATAATGCCTATAGTAACCGTGCTGATGCTGCTTGCCATGGCGGGTTGCTCAAAAACCACAGAGGTTAAGCCCGAAGAAACGCTTACCAAATTTCCATTACCCGACTGGAAGGCAGATGCAACCGGAAAATATTCCTCTAGCATGACGGCAGTGGTAAGTCTTCCTTTAAATCTGTATACAAGCTTGAGTGACGGCGATAAGCTTGCAGCCTTTGTAAATGATGAGTGCCGTGGAACAGGTATAATTGTAAAAGTGGATGGCTCCAATTTATTTTTTGTATTGATACAGGGTTTGCCCGATGAACAAAGCAAAGTGAAGTTTAAATACTATAGCACCAAAACATCCTATATGTACGAAACACCAGGCGTACTTAATTTTTTGGTTGACTATGTGTATGGCACCGCCGAAAAGCCAAAAACATTGGATCTTTCTCCGGTAAAATAATTACCCAACGTTTGTACGGGTCAAGGAACAATACCTGTAATAAAAAAAACAACGCCCATGTTATAAAATGTAGAAAGCATCTGGTAAATTAACGGGATATTACTTAGCCAATTAGAACAACTTTGGAAAAGTGCGTTAGTCAATACGGTGTTAATTTGCACCGGTTAAACGCTCAGAAAAAAAGTGATATTCAAGCCAATGAATTTAGTCTTATTCAGCAGGTCAACTTGTTTTGGTTTTTTCGTTTCAGGTAAACAAACCGGGGTGCCATGGCAAGTGCGGTTTTTTGTTTTAATGGCAAGCTGTTTTTCCATGGCTACACTGGTATCTGGTCAAAACAATGTTGGTTATCGCGATAGCGTTAACAGGCTAATTGCTACAGGAAACAGGGATACTTTAATGGTAGGAAGACTGAATTTATTAGCATCAGGTTTTCCGCTGGCAAAAAGCGATAGTGTTTTAAAATATACAAAGCAGGCTATTGTTCTGGCTAACCAAATAAAGTATATAAAGGGGGCAGGCCGCGCCTTGTTTTTAGAAAGCAGGTGCTACAGGGTAAGCGGCGATTTTGCTACTGCCCTACAAAAAGGTTTACAGTGTTTTAACGTGTATCAAAATGGTGGCTTTGTTAAAGAAGCGGCTGAAATGGAAGTTGATCTTGCCCAGATTTATAAAGACATGACTTCAGACAAACATACTATTGAATATATCAATACCGGAATTGCGTACAGCAAAAGTGCCTACAATCGATTTCAGCAAATAAAAGATACATCGGGCATGGTGCTAAGTCTTAACATGAGTGGCATTTTATTTCGCGACATGGCCATAAATTCTCAAAGTTATTTTTACGACTCAGCTTTAAATTATTTTAAACAGGCTTTTGCACTTATTGACATTTCAGTTAAAGGAAGAGAGTATACAGGCAAGTTAGATAACAATATTAGCCAGGTATATCTTGAAAATAAAGGGGATTATAAAACAGCACTCCAATATTTGTTTGACGCTGTAAAATTCAATACTGAAAATAAAAGGCAGTCCAGTCTCTCCTTTAATTATGGAAATATTGCCCGGGCATATTCATCTTTGCAGGAGCATAAAAATGCTATTAAATATGCCCGGCTTATGCTGGATGCTACCCTGGCCGAAAATGCACCGGCTCGTATTGAAAACGGTTACCAGGAAATGTACAGGGCATTTAAATCGGCCGGCCGCTATGACTCTGCATTGCACTATATTATTTTAAAAGACAGCCTTAGCAATGCACTAACCAATCTAACCAAGTCGCAACAGGTAATGAACCTTCAGGTAAAATATGAAACAGCCAGCAAAGAATTGGAGATTAGCAGGCTGAATAAGGAATCAGCAAATCAAAGAAGAAGCATAGTTGTTTTAGTGAGCGTAGTTATAGGCATATTAATACTGGCCGGTATTATGTTCTGGCTATACCAACGAATAAAGATTCAGAAACAACAAATTGCATTGCAGTCGCAAAAGCTTGCCCTTGTTATGAAGGAGCTGCACCACCGCGTAAAAAATAACCTGCAAATTGTAAGCAGCCTGCTTAGCCTGCAAACCTATAAGCTGCACGACGAAGAATCCATTTCTGTATTTAAAGAGAGCCAGCAACGGGTGCAGGCTATGAGCCTGATTCACCAGCGCCTGTACACAAGTGATCTGCTTACCTCGGTAAATATGAAAGAATATATAACTGACCTTGTTGAAACATTGCTGTCAAGCTATGGTTTTGGTTTGGAAGATTTTGATTTGTTTTTAAACATCAACCAGGAAATTCTGGATGTAGAAAAAGCCTTACCCATTGGATTATTGATAAACGAGATGGTGACTAATTCATTAAAATACGCTTACAAAAACGTTGATGATCCCAGGCTCGAAATACATTTAATTGAGGTTGAGGGTCAGCTTAAACTGGTAGTAAAAGACAATGGCAGCGGTATTAATTTAAATGAATGGAAAAAGAAAGGAAGTTCGTTTGGCAAACAATTAATACAGGTGTTGGGAAAACAACTAAGAGCACAACAAACGCTATCCGTTGAGGAGGGAACTTCATTTACATTACTGATACCCAATAAAGCCGCCTAAAAAATAGCCATGGAAAAAGTAAAGGTTTTGGTTGTTGAAGATGAAGCCATTGTTGCCCTGGATCTTGCTGCGGGCCTGGAGCATGATGGGTACGAAGTGGTGGGCACAGCAGATAATGCGGATGAAGCCATTGAACTTTTTGTAAGCAATGATGTGGATATTGTTTTAATGGACATTCATATTATGGGCGAAAAGGATGGCATTGAAACCACCATTGAACTGCTAAAAATTAAACAGGTACCCGTAATTTACCTGACAGCTTTTACCGATACGGCAACTATAGAAAGGGTAAAACGAACGCACCCTGCGGCATTTTTAACCAAGCCCTATAACATTAATAACGTTAGGATAGCGATAGACCTGGCGCTTAATAATTTTGCCATTGCTAAAAACCACGACGAGCAGAGCAAAGTCATTAACCTGCATAAAAGCAATGAGAAAGATGTATCAGCATCGCCCGATAAAGAAATTATACTGCAGATGAATGAATGGATTTTTGTAAAGCACAACTATCATTTTATAAAGCTTAGCCTTAATGACCTGTTGTATGTTGAGGCCGATAACAATTACGTAAATATTGTAACTATCGATAAAAAACTAACCGTTCGCCTGTCGCTTAACCAATTGCTCGAAAAACTGCATTTCAAACAGCTTGCCCGTATACACCGGTCGTATGCGGTAAACATGAACGCCATACAATCGTTTAACGAGCAACAGGTGGTAGTTAACAAAACCGAGTTACCCATTGGCCGCAACTACCGCGAAGAGTTTTTAAAGCACTTCAATTTTACATAGCAAAAAAAGTGACTGCACTATTTGTTTAACTCATATCCCCAAGGGTATGCAGGGCATACAAATCCTTATTACTTATTTAATGTATCCGATGGTGTAATTGCAGGCAACGTGCTTTCTTGTGTGCCTATAGCCCGTGCAGCAACTCTGGGGCATTTTTATATCCGTTTTATTGTAGACCGAAGCCCAACGATAAAGAGACCGGCAAAAATTAAAAAAAGACACAGCCAGTTTAATCAGTTAGAAAGACCTCAGGTAAGAGCCGTAGGAAAAAATGCATTCTTTCGCAAATACACCCGTAGGGCGGCTGGGGTTTACGAAAGTTATAGATATAGTTGAGCATAGAAGATTCGTATATTTGGGAGTTGAACGTAACCCTAAATGACATCCTGCAAACATTTAAGCATCCATGACTTTGCCGACCCGACCCCAGGCTATTTTTAGCAAATTTGCAAGGCACAGAAAACCCTGACACAAAGCTAATCTTGAAAGAGCTAAAAATGCCAACGCACAGCCCACCCACTCCAGCGGACGAAATTCTTAACAACTTCATCTTAAATCTCAGCAGGAATACAATTATCAACAAACCCCAAAAATTGAAAAATCAAGGGTATATAAAAATGTATATCAAAGCTTGTATTATTGCGGGAAAAGGTTAGTAAATTTTTGATTTGCACCCTTATGTAACAAAAGTTACTTTGGGAGTAAAAAATGATTAGCTATCTTTGTTAGTGAACATTCACACACTAAAGATACAAATCATGAATGGCATGGCTGGCTTTAACAGGTTTGTTAATGCCAATTGGAATCTTAACTGAAGTTTACTTTGGCGCTCCTCCAGTATTTGTTTTGATTGGCGCAATGGCTATGACTGCTTCAGTAATTTGGCTCGGTATTTCTTTTTTTAAAATGAAAACACAAACTATTTCTAAAAAAGTAAAATTAAATAAAATGACAAACGCTATCGGAATTGAAAAAGACAAAGTGGAACAATTAGCTCCAAAACTAAATGTACTGCTTGCCCATTATTTCATCTTCTATCAAAATACAAGAGGGTATCACTGGAATATAAAAGGTGATAAATTCTTTGAGCTTCATTTGAAGTTTGAAGAACTGTATAATGAGCTTTGTCTGAAGATTGATGCAGTGGCAGATCATATTCTAACATTGGGATATTTTCCTGAATTAATTATTCGCAATACAGTAAATCCTCAGCCATTAAAGAAAGTAATGTAATTTCCAATGGCCCGCTGGCAGTTGAAAGCATGCTGGATTCCTATAAAACTATTATTGCATTTCAAAGAGAGATACTTACGCAGCACGCTGATGCCAATGACGAAGGAACCAATAAGTTGATAAATGATTACATACGTTTTCAGGAAAAACAAGTGTGGATGTATTCTTCATTTTTAAAGAAATAAAAAATGATAACAAAAATTAAAGATCGGCAATTAGAAATAATCACAGCCGCCGGTAAAATCCTCACTGAATCAGGTATTGCAGGCCTTACAACAAAAAAACTGGCCGCAAAAATGGGCTTTGCAGAATCAGCACTTTACCGGCACTTTAAAGGCAAGGAAGATATTATGGTAACCATGCTGTTATACTTAGCCAGTGATATGGAGAACCGTTTAAAAAACTGTTTGCAGAATATTGAAGAACCTGAATTACACCTAAAAGAAGTATTTGATAACCAGTTCGACTTTTTTAAAAAGAACCCTCATTTTTTAGTAGCCATTTTCTCTGATGGATTACTGGAAGAAAGCAAGGTTATTAATGATGCTATAATGCAGATAATGGCAATTAAAAGCAAATATCTGTTGCAGATTGTTAAAAAAGGCCAGGATGAAGGAGTCTTCAAAAATAATTTATCAGTAGATGAAATGGTTCACATCATCATGGGCAGTTTTAGGCTGCACATGCTGCAATGGCGTATGGCAGAATTTTCATTTGATGTAAAACAAAAAGGAAATAAGCTGATGACAAGTATCCTTACTTTAATAAAAGCATAAGTAAAAAAGTGATGAAAAAAATAATCTTATATGCAATAGTAGTGGCACTATCACTCTTTGCCTTGTTGACATTATTTCTGAGTGCATCAGTAATCTTCGACCTGTTTAATATAAGGGAAAAGGAAGGCAATTATGTGCCATTTGTTGTTTGGGCAAATTTCATCAGCAGTGTTTTATATCTCATGGCAGCGTATGGATTAATTAAGTTAAAAAAATGGCCAACGCTGTTATTGGTTGTACCGGCCGCAATTCTTACTGCTGCTTTTATTGGATTAAAAGCTCATATCAGTAATGGCGGAATTTATGAACAAAAAACAGTCAATGCGATGATGTTCCGTATTGCACTGACTATTGTATTTGCTTTTGCTTCTCATTTTTTAATTATCAAACATAAACTTATCAAACGATGAAAAGATTATTTTATTTATTGCCCGTTGCCCTGTTTCTGTTGGTTGCCTGTAATAATAGTAAACAAAAAGAGGACGACCATTCAAACCCGAAAAAGACTGAAATGAAAATAGAAGCAACTGAAACCAACCATCAGCATGAAGAAGAACAAAACAAAGTTTTATTAGATAGCAGTAAAAAATGGAAAGCTAATCCAGAGACCATTACTGGTATTGCAAATATGCAGTTTCTTGTGCAAAATGGCATTTCAGGAAAAGCATCTTTAACAACATTGTACGAACCGTTACAACTTGAGTTCAAAACCATTTTCGAAAAATGTACTATGAAGGGAGAATCACACAATCAGTTACATAATTTTTTGATGCCCCTGAAAGAACATCTCACAAAGTTTAAAGAAGGGAACATAAATACCGAAAGCCTGAAAGAAATGCAAGAGTATCTCTTAACATTTAAAAACTATTTCGAATGAACCTGAAAGATTTACATAAAGAAGATAAGCCCCTCCAAACTAAAAAAATATTTACAGCGGCTGAAGGAGTCATATCAATCCAGCTTAAATCCGGGGGATTGTTAAAAGAGCATGTTACAATTGTACCTGCATTGTTAGTTTGTGTAACCGGTCATGTAGTTTTTGAAAATGATAAGGGTTCAAAGGAAATTTTAATACCCGGTGATTATGTCAATATTGAGGCCAATGTAAAGCATTGGGTAACAGCCGGAAAAGACAGCAACCTTTTACTTATAAAATAATTTTTTTACGAAGTAAGTTGGTGAATATTCACTTCAATAAATATATCATGAGACAACTGTTATTCATATCACTACTATCACTTGTATCGTTACAGGGGTACAACCAGATAATGAGCTTGAAGCAATGTATTGATTCTGCCGTTCAAAATAATTACAACGTAAGAATAACTGGATATGAATTGATGCAGGCAAAGGAAAAATTATTAGAAGCAAAAGCCAACTTACTTCCTAAAATAAATACAGTTGTTGATTACCGGTATTTTACAAATCTCCCCTACCAGTTAATGCCTGCCGCTATATTTGGCGGTCCTGCAGAAACTTACAAGGAAGCACAGTTTGGTGTTCCGCATAACATCAATGCCAATGTTCAGTTAAGTTATCCATTGCATAACCCCGTATTGCAAGCAAATATAAAAACTGTACAAACTGCTGAAGAAGTAGTTAGTCTTCAAAAGATAAAATCACAGGAAGATATTGCATTCGAGGTTTCAAATGTTTATTACAATGCACAAATTTTAATTAGCCAGCAATCTTTTATTGACAGCAACATTATTGACAGCAAAAAGTTAATGGCAGTTATGCAATTGCTGTATCAGCAAAAGATGGCAAAGGGTACTGATGTTGAGAAAATTAATTTGCAGCTTTCACAACTGCTCACACAAAAGGAAGCAGTACAAAATCAATACTATCAGGTGATAAACATATTGAAATTCCTGATAGGAAAATCACCTGATGATAATATCAGTCTTGAACTAAATCCGGGTAAGAACGAATACCATCTGTTACCCGATAATCCACTTACAGAAATTAAACTGGCAGAGAAACAGATAAGTTTTTTACAAACTGAAAAAACATCTATACAAAAATCAAAGCTCCCGGTAATAAACCTGAACGGCTTTTATGGTACAACAGGCTTTGCTAAAACCGGTTCCAATGATTTTTTAAAATTCTATCCCTTGAGTTATGTAGGCGTTCAGATTGTTATGCCTTTGTACACCGGCAATACAACCAGGCATAAAATAAAAGGAAAAGAAATAGATATAGAAAAAGCAACAGTTAAAGCTGATATGGTGAAAGCAAAATACAATGTGGACAGGATGAATAATGTTTATCAGTTGAGTAATTCAAAAAGAAATATTATTTCTATTCAACAGCAGATAGACTTTGCACAAACTATTTATAAAAAAACATTGCTTCAACAAAAAGAAGGAGTGGCTGCACTTACCGATGTATTACTGGCCAACAATTCAGTAAGGGAAGCACAGCAAAACTATATCGCTGCATTGATTGCTTTACGCAGGGCCGAACTGGAACAACTAAAACTAACAGGTAACCTTTTAATAAAATAACAATGAAGAAACTATTTTATATCATTCCGCTTTTTGCTGTTATGGCAATCATAATCATAAAACTGAAGAGCAATAAAAAAGAAACGCAGGATAAGGTTTTCACTTACGATAATGAGCAAACCATATTGGTTGCTGCCGATACGGTGAAGCAAGAACTGATAACCGGCACCATACAATACACCGGAACATTTGAACCTTTCAGGGAAGGAAAAATTATGGCAGAAATGCCAGGAAAAATCCTTCGCCTGAATTATGATGCAGGTGATTTCATTTCAACCGGCGCTGTTGTTGCCAGCCTGGATGCATCATTACTTGCAATACAGGTACAATCTACTCAGGTACAGATTGATGGATACAGCCAGGATGTAAAACGATATGAGATTTTATTAAAAGCGGATGCTATACAAGGGGTGCAATTAGAAAAAGCTGAACTGGCATTGCGCAGTGCCAAATTGCAAAAACAACAATTGCAGGAACAAATCAGGAAAGCTACTATTACAGCCCCTTTCAGCGGTGTAGTTACCCAAAAACTGGTAGAAGTAGGAACGGTAGTTGGCCCCGGTGTACCCTTATTGCAGCTTACAGATATTAGCAGATTAAAGCTTACTGTAAATGTTCCAGAATCGGAAGTACAAAATTTTAAAGCAGGAAACTCGCTACAGGTATCTGTGGATGTGTTGCCTGAAAAAATATTTACAGGAAAGGTAACTAAGATTGGCAGTAAGGGCGATGTAGCACATAATTTTCCGGTACAGATTCTTATAACCAATCCTGCAGGCTTGCCCATTAAAGCAGGAATGTATGGATTAGTTAACCAGGCTACAACCAATGAAAAAGAAGTTATTGTAATTCCGTTAAAAGCAATTATTGGTTCATCTGTTCAGCC
>JBBQVY010000015.1:0-41831 GCA_038211085.1 Chitinophagales bacterium
GGAGAAAGTGTAAGTATATGCGGGTTGTTTCCTTTTTTCAGATAAGGAATGCATGATTTGCTAACAAAGAAAGTGCCTCTCACATTTATGTCATGCATCAGGTCAAAACGTTTGGGTTCGGTTTGCTCTGTAGGGGTTAGAGAAATAGCTGAGGCGTTGTTGATGAGGATGTCAATACCTCCAAACTGTGCCACTGCTTTTTGGACGGCATCTTGTATTTGGGATTCATCTCTTATGTCGCATTGCACAGCAAGTGCCTTTCCACCTGCGGATATAACTTCTTCGGCTGCCGAATAAATGGTGCCTCCAAGTGATGGATTTTCTGAAACACTTTTAGCAGCTATCACTATGTTGGCACCTTCTCTGGCAAAACGTAAGGCTATAGCTTTACCAATACCACGGCTGGCACCTGTAATAAAAACGGTTTTATTTTTTAATGACATACATGAAGGTTTGAAATGTAAATTAACTGTAAACAGCTTACAGCCTTACCAATAATTAGTAAATTACAATAATGGAAACAATGATACTTCCACCCCGTACAGGTTTAGAGGCACTTGAATTATTGCCGGAGGGCACTTTATGTCAACTTATAAACGATGCAATAATCATGTCGCCTGCACCCATTACACCGCATGCCGATGTTCAGAATGAAATCTTCAACGCTTTGTATGTTTTTGTAAAAAGACAAAAAGCTGGTAAAGTGTATTGTGCTCCGGTAGATGTTTATTTGAATGCTAAAAATGTCTATCAACCCGACATTTTCTTTATCGCAAAAGAAAGGATTGACATCATTGAAGAAAGAGGTATTTATGGATCACCTGACTTAATAATTGAAATTTTGTCTGCTGATAGAAAGTCTGACTTGGTTATAAAAAAGGCAGTTTACGAGGTATTGGGTGTAAAAGAATATTGGGTGGTTGATCCGCTAACTAAATGGTGCGAAGGTTTTGTTATACAGAATGGTCAATATATTTCGCTGGGAGAAAGCACCGGACAACTCATTATAAGGATGTTTGACTTGCCAATTACTTTTTAAGCAGTCCAACTTTGTATTCCTCTTCATTAAAACGTATCAACAATTTTTCCCCCGCTTCAATTACTGGTCGTCTTATCACGCTGTTTTGTTCAAGCATTAATTGTATAGCAGAGGGTTGATCTACTATTGTTGCCTTAACATCCTCAGGTAATTTTTTCCACGTAGTTCCTGCTTTATTAACCAGGGTTTCCCATCCAAAATGTTGGCACCAGTCCTCTAATTTCTCCCTGCTAATTCCTTCCTTTTTATAATCGTGAAAACGATATCCTAATGAATGAGCCTTTAACCAATCGAGAGCCTTTTTAACCGTATTACAATTGGTAATGCCATACACTTCTATCATGCTGTTTAAAAAATTATTGATTAATGAATTTCACTATTGCGGTTTCTGTTTCTGAGCAGGCTTTTTCAAAATTGTCATTTACCACCAATACATCGAATGAGTGTTTGAAAGAGATTTCATAATTAGCTTTATTAACCCTTGTGATGATATTATGTTCATCATCTAATCCCCTGCCCTGCAGCCGTTTTTTTAATTCATCAACCGAAGGTGGCTCAATAAAAATACTCAGTGAGTTTTCAGGATACTGTTTCTGCACATGAATGGCACCTTTAACATCAATGTCAAGAATGGCAACTTTACCCAACGACCATAGCCTTTCCATTTCACTTTTAAGTGTACCGTAATACTTGTCTTCGTACACCATCTCCCACTCCATAAATTCTTTATTGTGAATTTTGTTTTGAAATTCTTCAACCGACATAAAATAATAATCCACGCCATTTTTCTCATTATCACGCGGGGTACGCGTAGCTGCAGAAACCGAAAAGGCCAACACCGGATATTTGTTTAAGAGATACCTGGCAATACTGGTTTTACCTGAGCCGGAAGGTGCAGTGATGATAATGATCTTTCCTTTCATAAACATGATTGAATTGCAAATAAAGCAAAGTATGATGGATTGATTTTACAATGTTGTCAACACTACAAAGAGCATAGGCTTGCGAGGATTGGTTAGCCCTACAAGGGCAAATATACCAGCGATGAGTGCAGTCACTTAGAGAGGGATAATGCAATTAAACACCGAGCCTGGTTTTAACCAACAAAAATCCCGGCCACAAGCCGGGATTAAATATAGATTCCTGAATCAAAGATTTAGTTCTGCGCTATTGCCTTCACCCACTCCTTTACACTATTACAGGTTTGAAATTCCTGGTCTATCCTGATATAAAAGTTTGGAATGTGAGTTTGAAACCATTTTTCCAATGTATTGTTCTTTTTATTTTCCAATGCTCTTGTGGCTACCTTGCTATAATCTTCTTTTAAATTTTCGCGGTGTGGTTCTGTCCTGCTTTTAAGATTGATGATACGCACTGCTTTTCTTCCTCTTTCATCAGTAAAAGCCAGTGGCTGCGAATATTCGCCCAGCTTCATCTCTTTTAAAGCCAATACCATGTTCTTATCCATCTGGTCGATGGTTACAAAGTTAGACCCGTCTCTTGACTGTATTTGCCCGCCATTAAACTTGCTTCCATCATCCTCGCTGTACTTATTTACGGCCTCACCAAAGCTTAGGGTACCTGCAATTAATTTTGAACGAACACTATCCAGTTTTATCAAACTCTCTTTTACTTCAGCATCTGTTACCGGAGGTATTTTAAGAATGTGACGAACAATAGCATCATCGCCGGCACGGCTTACCAACTGTATAATGTGTAAGCCAAACTTGGTTTTTATAACAGGCGAAATCTGCCCCTCTTTTAATTTAAATGCAGCAGCCAAAAATGTAGGATCCCAAATTTTATCATTACGGTTTAGACTGTACTGTCCCCCTGTTTCCTTGCTTCCCGGGTCTTCGGTGTATTGTCTTGCCAACTGCTCAAAATTCTTTGAGCCACTTTCAACCTGGCGTTTAAAATCGTTTAGCTCACGAGTTACATAGCTTTCTACATCGCGATTAGCTTTGGGATATACCAATACCTGGCTTACTTCCAGTTCACTTTCATAAAAGGCCAAACTGTCTTTGGGTATTGCCTCAAAATATTCTTTTACTTCAGTAGGCGTAATTTTTATACCGTCAACAATTTTGCGGCGCATTTGGTCGGCAAGGTTTTGCTCCTTAAATGGCTCCCTAAAATCTTCTTTTAACTGGTAAACGGTTTTGCCGGCAATCTCTTCCAATATTTCTCTGGAACCATATTGCTGAATAAAACCACGAATCCGGTTTTCCAGCGAAGCTTCAATCTCATCTTCACTGACAGTAAGCGAATCCTTTTCTGCCTGCAGAACCAATCCCTTTTGTATCAACTGCGCTTCTATTAATGCACATTCCGGATTATCGGGTAACTGGGTGCCCTGCCTTTTCATATCGGCAACAGCATTGTATATATCTGAGCGAAGAATAATTTTATCACCCACCTGGGCCACAATTTTATCGGCTATTACCTTACGGGGTTGGGCAAACACAGATAGGGTAACCAGGAACAATGAAACAATAATCAATAAACGTTTTCTCATATAAAAAGTAAAGGGTCCAAAAATATTGATTTGACTTTGGTAATCAACATCCGGGGTTTGTTTTAACAAAAAAAATAGCCCCGGTTTTGCCGGAGCTTATTTTAAAATTTATCTATCGGTTTTAATGTGTAGCCCTTATTACAATGTACGCTTCACTTCCTCTTCCTCAAATGCTTCAACAATATCACCTACTCGTAAATCACTATAGTTTTTAATAGTCAGACCGCATTCCATGTTGTTGTTAACCTCTTTCACATCATCTTTAAAACGTTTCAACGATCCTAACTCTCCGTTACCTTCACCTTTTGGATATTCAACAATACCATCCCTGATAACCCTGATTTTAGAATTTCTAAAGATCTTTCCTTCTATTACCATACAACCGGCAACGGTGGCCTTATCAAATTTGTATACTTCCCGTACTTCAACGTTAGCAGTAATCTTTTCCTGGAACTTAGGCTCCAACATACCTTCCATCGCACTCTTAATTTCGTCGATAGCCTGGTAGATGATGGAGTATAATTTAATCTCCAATCCTTCATTCTCAGCAACTTTTGCTGCCTGCTGCGATGGTCGAACATTAAATCCAATAAGGATTGCATCCGAAGCAGTTGCCAGCAATACATCACTTTCAGATATCTGGCCTACACCTTTCAATACCACTCTAACCGCTATTTCTTCGGTAGAAAGTTTCTGTAATGAGTCACTTAATGCCTCAACTGAACCATCCACGTCACCTTTAATAATCAGGTTCAGCTCTTTAAAGTTACCCAATGCCAAACGGCGACCGATCTCATCAAGTGTAATGTGCTTTCTTGCACGCAATCCCTGCTCACGTAATATCTGGGATCTTTTGGTAGCTATATCTTTTGCCTCAGCCTCATCTTCATAAACTCTAAATTTCTCACCTGCCTGTGGGGCACCATTTAAACCAAGTACTAATACCGGTGTAGATGGAGGTGCTTCCGTAACACGCTGGTTGCGTTCGTTAAACATGGCTTTTATTTTACCATAAAACTGTCCGCTAACCATAATATCACCTTGCTTAAGTGTACCATTCTGCACCAGCAGGGTAGCAACATAACCCTTTCCTTTATCAAGCGAAGCTTCTACAATAGTACCTCCGGCTTCCCTCTCAGGGTTAGCCTTTAGGTCAAGCAATTCAGCTTCGAGCAATATTTTCTCCAATAACAGATCCACGTTTGAACCGGTTTTTGCACTCAGTTCCTGGCTTTGATATTTGCCTCCCCACTCTTCAACCAGCAAATTCATTCCTGATAATTGCTCGTAGATTTTTTGAGGGTTTGCTCCGTCTTTATCAATTTTATTAACTGCAAATATCATAGGCACATTAGCTGCCTGTGAGTGACTGATAGCCTCCTTGGTTTGAGGCATCACTGCATCGTCAGCCGCAACCACAATAACTGATATGTCGGTTACTTTAGCACCCCTGGCACGCATGGCGGTAAACGCTTCGTGGCCAGGAGTATCAAGGAAAGTAATTTTTTTACCTGTTGCCGTTTTAACCTCGTACGCACCAATGTGCTGGGTAATTCCACCGGCCTCACCGCTTACAACATTTGCGTTTCTTATATAATCGAGCAACGATGTTTTACCATGGTCAACGTGACCCATGATGGTAACAATTGGTGCACGGGGTAATTGATTTTCAGGATCATCATCTTCCTCATCTTCATCCAGTTCTGCCTGGGCTTCCATATCAATAAACTCCACATCATATCCAAACTCACTTGCTACAAGCTCAATTACCTCAGCATCCAAACGCTGGTTGATGGATACCATGATACCAAGGCTCATACATTTTCCAATAACCTCGGCAAAACTTACATCCATCATATTAGCCAGTTCGCTAACACTAATAAATTCAGTTACCAATAATTTGTTGTCTTCGCCCTCGTGCCCTACTTGTTCAGATGCGCCATCTCTCTTAGCCTTGCGATATTTAGCTTTCATGCTCTTACCACGGCCCGAACCTCCTGATAATTTAGCCTGTGTTTCGCGTATTTTATCCTGTATTTCTTTTTGATCTATCTCTTTGTCATCACGACGCTTTTCAGAAGAGCGTGGACCAAAACGGTTGCCAGTTGCAGGAACAATAGGCCGGTTATTACCCTGGCCCGGTCCCTGTGGTGTTGCACCGGGGCGATTGAAACCGCCTCCGCCCATAGGTGGCCGGTTACCCTGGCCGCTTCTTCCGTCGTTACGGTTAAAACCTTGCTGGTTGGGAGCACCTGGTTGAGCCTGCCTGTTAAATACACCCGGTTGATTGGGGTCTCTTACAGGAGTTTCGTTGCCTTTACGGTCAACTGGTATACGCTTACGTTTGCGTTTTTCCAGGTTGCTTAATGGTTTGGGGCGTGTATCATTATTAACCGGAAGTGTAATCTTACCTAATATTTTAGGGCCTTCCAGTTTCTCAGCTTTAATATTCGATATTACCAATGGAGCCTCGGCTGCTAAGGCAGGGGCTGGGACTGGGGCCACCGGTACAATAACGGGTGCTACTTCTGCAGGTTTTTCAGCAGCAACTTTTGGTTTTGCCGGTGCAGGTGCAGGTGTTGGGGCCGGTGCAGCAGCCTTAACTTCTTCTTTCTTTTTTACGCCTTTCTTAGGGCGGGTAGAAGAGTCGATTGCTGACAGGTCTATCTTGTTAATAATTTTGGGGCCTTCCAATTCAGGGGCCTCAATCTTATGTCTTTCTATCGCTTCTTCCTTAGGTGCAGTTTGAGGTTCCTCAACCTGGGCTGGTATTTGTGTTTCAGGCCTGGGATCTTCAACCGGAGCCGGTACAGCCTTTTCTGCTACCGACGCTACTACTTCGGGTACCACAGGTTCTTGCGGTACAGGCACTTCCGGTGTTTTTTCTATAACCGGGGCAGGTGCTGCAACAACTTCTACAGGTGCAGCTTCGGCAATGGCTGCAACCGGGGCTGGTGCAGCAGGGGTTGGTGCAGCAGGGGTTGCTGCTGGTGCATAAGATTTCTTTCCAAAAGTTATCTCTTCCTCATCTCTTTTCTTCCTGCCTTCCTGTTGTACACCTTTTGGTATTTCAACAAGATCAGCTTTATTCTTTGCTACCTTATCACCCTGAAATTCTCTTTGCAACGACACGTACATGTCTTCGCTCAATTTGGCTGTGGGCTTTAATTCCTCTTTGTTGAATCCTTTACCAACCAGGAAATCTACCAGAGTATCCTGTCCAATATTGAATTCTTTGGCAGCGGCTAATAATCGCGGTAATTTGAGTTCTGTCATTAATTTTTTTATTTGTTCGTATGCCACATCCCGAAAATCGTGGCCCAAAAGTAATCCTAAGTTTTTTCCTAAACCCAACGATTTAAAGGCCTTTCTGGTTATGGATCTAACTTTTCCTATTCTGTTCAACTTCGTTGTGTCACTCACTTGTACAGTTTGTTCTTTATTCTACATGCAACATTTGGTAACCCACAGTAAACACTGAATAATGAATAATTAATAACACCCTTCATTATTTACTACATTATTCATTATCCACAATCCATTATCCATTATCCTCTACTCTTTTTCAAACTCATCGCTTAATATCTTGCGTAGATCATCAATGGTTTCTTTCTCAAGATCAGTACGACGCTCCAGTTCTTCAGCAGTAAGGTTTAATACGCTACGGGCAGTATCGCAACCAATGCGCTTTAACTCATCAATAATCCATGGTTCAATTTCATCGCTAAATTCTTCCAGGTCTATATCAAACTCTTCTACTTCACCTTCATTATCTCGGTATACATCTATTTCGTAACCGGTAAGTTCGCAAGCCAATTTTATATTTACACCACGGCGACCAATGGCCAGGCTTACCTGGTCAGGTTTCAGGTAAACACTTGCATGTTTGCCTTCCTGGTCAATATCCATACTGGTAATTTTTGCCGGGGTAAGCGATCTTTGAATTAAAAGGTTGATGTTATTCGTCCAGTTAATTACGTCTATGTTTTCGTTTTTCAATTCGCGAACAATGCCATGAATACGGCTACCTTTCATACCCACACAGGCACCCACCGGATCAATTCGGTCGTCAAAGCTTTCAACAGCAACTTTGGCCCTCTCACCCGGATCTCTAACAATTTTGCGAACAACAATCAGGCCATCGAAAATCTCAGGAACTTCAATTTCTAACAACTTAGACAAGAATTTATGAGAAGTGCGGCTTAGGATGATTACCGGATTATTATTTTTTAAATCAACACGTTCTACTACTGAACGAATGCTTTCACCTTTTTTGAAAAAATCGCTGGGTATTTGTTCTGATTTTGGCAGTATCAATTCATTGCCTTCCTCATCCAATAACAATACTTCTTTTTTCCAAACCTGGTAAACCTCCGCATTTACTATCTCACCTATACGGTCACCATATTTCTTAACCAATACATTCTTCTTTAAATCGCTAATGCGGCTTGCCAGTGTTTGCTTGGCAGCTAAAATTGCCCGCCGACCAAAGTCATAAATATTTACCTCTTCGTATAACTCTTCACCAACCTCAAAGTCAGGTTCAATTTTAACGGCATCACTATATCCAATTTCTGCCAGGGGATCCATTACTTCTCCATCATCTACAATCATACGACGCCGTATAATTTCAAGGTCACCTTTCTCAGCGTTTACAATTACATCGAAGTTCTCGTCGCTGGTGTATTTTTTTCTTAGTAAAGTTTTAAATACATCCTCTACTACTTTCATCATAGTTGGACGGTCAATGTTTTCTGCATCCTTAAACTCCTGGAATGCTTCTATCAGATTTATACTTGCCATGGCAACAGGTTTTTAAATAATCCCCAACACAGAGATTTTTTAGAATTGAATTTGAACAGTTGTTGATTTAATATTATTAAAAGGAATAAGAAACTGGTGGGTCTCTGCTTTTTTACCTTTGCCCGAGGTTTGTTCTATTAATATGTCAGCCTCGGTTACTTCAATTAGTTTACCCTCTTTTAAGGTATCATCAGTAAAAACAACCTCTACCAGCCTACCCTTATTTTTTTGATATTGCCTGTTAAGCAGCAGCGGCTCACCAATACCCGGCGATGAAACTTCAAGCGAAAAATTTCCATCAGGAAACATAGCACTCTCTTCTATCTGTTTGTACAGACCCCGGTTATATTTCACACATTTCTCAATGGTCATTCCTCCCTCACCATCGCTATCAAGAAATATCTTGATATTGTTGGTTGGCTTAATCTTAATGGAAACTATAAAATCGCCACTTTCCTGCACAAGCAGGTCAGTCAACATTTTATCTACAGTCTGTATAATTGCTTCGTTCATTGTGTTAATAAGAGAAGGGAACGGCTAGCCGTTCCCTTCTGATTTTCTTTTTCCGGAGGCAAATATAATGCAACGCTTATATACTAACCAAATTTCAAATTATACTCCAACACATCAAAAATGTATTTTAGCGTTAAGATTTTGTAAAAAAACGATTGCAAAAAAATTAATAGTTTTGTCTCAAACAGGTCAATACTACCTTTACTTATTATGTTTAGTTACGTTTTAGCATTTTTTCTAATTTACCTTTTCTACCGCTTTATTGTAGGTTTTGTACTACCAATATATAGTGCAAGTAAAAAATTGAAAGAGAAAATGCAGGATATGAACCAGCAATATCCCCCCGGTAATACGCAGGGTACAGGGAGTGCACCAAAAAAACCGGGTTATAATTCTTCTGCTGCCTCCACTTCTTCAGGTAAAGATTACATTGAGTTTGAGGAAATAAAGTAGAGATATCGACTGCAAGAAGCTAAACTTTTTACTTTTGAATTTTTACTTTTGAATTTTGAATTTTCATGACCTTACAACCCCAACTCAAGTACGGTCATTGGTGGTTTTAACCAGGTAGTTTGCAAACCGGCTTCGTTTGCTCCTTCAATATTTACATGGCTGTCATCAATAAACAATGTTTCGGAAGCATTTAGATTTTCTATTTCCAATAATTTGGTAAAGGCTTGTGCATAGGGCTTACGCAATCCCAGGTCGTGAGAATACCAGGCTTTTATAAAGTAATCGTCAAAATTTTCTTTACCGGTTTGTGTCTTGTAAATTTTCTGAAATGCCCTGTGGTGAATTCGGTTGGTATTTGAAAAAAGGTAAATGTTATAGCGCTGGCTTATATCATCAAGCCAAAAAAGCACCTCTTCAGGAAAGTGACCTAGCATGGCGCACCAGGCAACCTCCATGTCTTTAGTATCCAGATCTACATTTGCTACTCTTTTAAATTGCTCGTAAAATGCGTCATCGCCAATTTTTCCCGTTTCTAATTGCTCAAATAGCGGGGAGGCTTTTTGCTGGTTGTACAATTCATTAAAATTGGCAACACCAAGGTCAACAAACGATCGTTCTGTTTTTGAATAATCAAGGGTAAGCAACACGCCACCCAGGTCGAAGATGATATTTTTTACAGTTTCCATTAATTCAAATGTAATAATCCCTGACTTATTTAAGTGAGTTATGGTATCATTTCGAAATTTTATTTGCTCCCTCCCGAGACAGTTTAACTGTTGTATTTTCCAGATATTTTTGAAAGGTTGTATTAAAGTGTAATTTGTTATGGTATCACTTTAACCCAGATATGTAAACTCAATATTGTTATTTATGAGCCGAATGCTATGGACACAGAAACAAGACATTGGTCCTTCTCCAAGAAATAGTGCCTGCATGACCTTTGATAAGGCCCGTGAAAAAGTTGTACTATTTGGAGGTGCTGATTTTAATAACATGGGTGGTTTGAATGACACCTGGGAATGGGATGGTAGTTTTTGGACACAGAAATCTGATATAGGTCCTGCACAAAGAATTGAGTCTGCTTTAGCTTTTGATAGTGCAAGAAAAAAGGTAATTCTATTTGGCGGAAGCAGGTTTAACGACACCTGGGAATGGGATGGAGAATCATGGACTGAAGTGGCTAATGGAGTTGTTCCTGCACGGGGTGGTCATGCAATGGCTTATGATGAATTGCGAAAAAAAATCGTCCTGTTTGGAGGACAACTTATCAGCGATGATGCCTCAATTTTTTACAATGACACCTGGGAGTGGGATGGATTAGAATGGTCGCAGGTAGCTGATAATGGTCCCGGTATCCGCAAGACTGACATGGCTTACGATCCAATACGCGAAACAATAATTTTATTTAGCGGGGTTACAACCAGGCTTGAAATTGTTGAGAATGATACATGGGAATGGGACGGAGTTAACTGGAAAAAGATATCAGATATTGGACCTCATAAACGTGGTTTTCATAAAATGGTAACTACGGACAAAGGAATTATAATGTTTGGTGGTATACCTGAAATAGGTGCTAACTACTTTAGGGATACGTGGGAATGGGATGGCAAATTTTGGACACAAAGACAAGACAGCGGTCCTGGTGCAAGAGCCAGTCATTCGATGGCATTTGACACAAAGCGAAACAGCGTAGTTCTATTCGGCGGTGTGTCTAATGCGCCCCCCAGTGGTGACACATGGGAGTTAATGGAACGAGGTTGATTGCCGGACACCTGCTTTCGATAACGGCTGTAACACTTGAAATTACTAACTGATACCTTACTTGTTCAGCTCCAGTATTTTTTTAAAGCTTTGCTGGTTTAGCGCATCATTTAAAGCATGCGCTATATCAACTTTTTCTGATTCGGTTAAATGAAAACTGAGCGAAGCATTAGCATCTTTTCGTGCAGGCGCATATTGAAAAGTTAACCTATACAGGTTATCAGGATAGGCTGCGCTTACATAGCTTAATTGGTCGGCCTGGTAATAATCCTGAATGGTGAACCAGTTGTTTTGCAACAAAGTGAGCGGTTGGGTTAACCAGCTTAACACAGTTGGCTTTTGCTGAGGTTTCTCCCAGTTTATAACGGCCCGGTCTCTTACCTGTATGATGACCACTTTGCCCGTATTTTGTTGCAGCCATTCTTTAAAAACCCCTATAAAACGAAGGGTGTTTTCTATACCAAAGTTGTCTCTCAACCCGGCATCCATAACATCAATAACAGGCACAGTGGGCAACCAAACATTGGGTAGTATATAAGGAAAGGTTGCGTTCATCCGCAGGGCAGAAAGTATACGCAGGTTATATGGATCCTGTTTTTCAAACAAAGATACATAGTCAATAATATCAGGATCGGATTGGACGGCAATGTTCTCAGAAAAATTGATCTTCATCAAAAACCTTGCAGGATGAGTGCTGATCAACAGCTTTCGACCGTCGCGGGTTATGACAGAGTTAAAAAACATCAGCGGTATTTCGCCTCTTCCTTCGGGACCAACATAATCCCTCAAACGGTAATTTAAAAGCCCGTGGGTATTATCGTTAAAGCGCTGCTCAAAAGAGTAACCACGATCTTTAATATAACTGTATGGCCCTACAGAAAAGCGTTGGGCAGGCGCAGTAAGGTCTCGTGCAACAAACGATGAGAATAATGGGTTTAAAAGGTCTTTGGATATATCGTTTACAAACTCTTTATTCTGCAGGTTAATAGGTGCACCTTTCATTTTTCTCCGGTAGAGTTCTCTAAAGTAGGCGGCTCCCAACATGCCCCCGGATGAACCATTGATGAGGAAGGTTTTTTTCATTAGCTTCCCTTTTAACAGGCTATCCAGCCTTTGCAAAATGTTCATGGTAAAAGTGGCACTCCGGTTACCTCCACCACTTACATTTATAATATACATAACAGGCCGGGTTGATGTTTGCCGGGCTTTCCAATTATTTAAGATTTTTATGAAGGCCTGTTTATCGGCTTCAATATTTTCTTCTGAAGCTATTTTCAAAATACTTTCATGATCGTATTTAGGGCGTTCGTCGGTATTGTTATAGTTAAGTCCATAGGCCTTATTCCTAAAATCGAGTTTATTGTTTTGGTATAAGTAGTTAAGCCCAATGTATAATATCAGCAATAAAAAAACGCTCCAGTTTCGCATAAACACACTGAAAGCTCCTGCCACTGCAATTAGTATTGCAAAAAAGATTGTGATGCTGGCAGCAGCAGGTATCTGAAACAAATTATTGTCCATAAAAAAACCAGTGAATAGCAAAAAAATAAAAGCTACTAAAATTGATAGTACAGCGGCAATGTGATGCCTTTTAAAAATGGAATCGAGAAACTCGTGGCTGTAATGCCTTACATCGCGGGGCTTGCGAAGTTTTAGTGTTGCACTTAAAAACCATTGAACATGCAGGTCGCCCCGCTGCCTGTACTGTGGAGCTAATTCGGGGGCTTTCTCGTAGTGTAAATTGGCGGTATTAATGACTGTGGCCAAACCTCTATATATCTTTTTATCAGCACCAAAAAAATATAGAAAAGAAACAATAATTGAAAGACCCAAACCTGCTATAAATCCACTAATTAAAAGTAAAATTCCAAAGGCGTTCATTAATTGCCGGTCGCGGTCGAACGAGATTGCTTTAAACAAATAAAAGATTAAAAAGATAAGGGGGAGAACAGCATTGTTAATGCAAAATTTTAAAAATGGTTGTGCTGTTGTGGCCAGAAATTTGAGGTGCTTACCGTGTAAAATAAAGGTGGTAATGTTCCAGCTCATTATAAAAATAGCCACGGATATACCAACCAGCATACTACTCAGAAAATCTACATTCCCCAAATATTCAGGTGCCAAAAAAAGTGAATTGGCACCATAGGTATTCATGAAAGTTCCATTAACCGTGCTAAACAAAATATACCAGAATAGCAGAAATACCTGGTATTTACGAAAGTGAAGGAATAGCAATTGCACAGGCAACGAATAAAAAAAACCCACCAGGTATTTTTTCATATGTGGAATGCTGTGTTTGCTTCGTTAATAAGACACCTGATTAAAGTTACTTAACGTATGAAAGGCGTAATTATTCTTTAGAATCTTTGAAACTGTGCTATTTGTACAAACTCCAGCAACAAAATTTACGGTTGATAGATAAGTCATCTACACTAATATTTCAATCATCAGGGTAAAGCATAAGCTATATATTCATCTCCCGACTTTGCCCCTATTTTTCCACCACCACAGGCTATAACAACATACTGTTTGCCATCAATTGTATAAGTGGCCGGTGTAGCAAAACCCGGAACTGGCAAGGGAGCCTGCCATAAAATCTTCCCCGTGCTTTTATCAAAAGCACGTATCATAGCATCTTTTGAAGCAGCAATAAATACAAGGCCACCTTTAGTTACCAATGGACCACCATAGTTTTCTGTACCTGTTGGCGGAATGCCCTTTTTAGTCAATTCAGGATACTCGCCAAGGGGCACTTTCCACAATAATTTTCCTGAATTAAGGTCAACGGCATTTAAAGTTCCCCATGGAGGTGTAATGCCCGGATAGCCGTTCTTGTCTAAAAATCTATTGTAACCCGTCATGGTATAAGGTACCTGTTGTAACAATGTTTGTGAAACTGAAACTGCTGCGTTGGCGCCGGGTTTGGGTTTAATATCCGCCTCTTCTTTCAATTTGGTTTGCAATAAAAATGCAAGCAATGCGCTTTTTTCGTTTGATGGCATTTGTTTAAAAGCCGGCATACGGCCACGGCCATTTTCAATTACTTTGCTCACCTGATCCTCATTTAATCGTTTATGCAGATTAACCAGCGAAGGAAAAGAGGGACCACTACCTTTTAATTCTGGCCCGTGGCAAGAGATGCAGTAATTATTGTACACTGAAAGCCCTACTCCCCGCAGGCTTTTATCGGTGGTAGCTTTTGGAACATCAATCATTGTGAGCGACCAAGGCATTTCACTACTATTCACATACAAAATACCCGTTTCCGGGTCTACAGCCGATCCTCCCCATTCTCCGCCCCCATCAAAACCAGGAAAAATCCATACACCATCTTTATTGGGCGGGGTAAACATGGCACCATACTTCACTTTCTTAAACTTCTCCATCATTTCAGCATGCGCTTCAGGTGATAAATTTGTAACCTCCGCCGAATCGAATTTTTGCCTTGCAAATGGCTGCGGTAAAGTTGGGAAAGGTTGTGTTGGCCATGCCTGTTCGCCAGGTAACACTTCAAGAGTAGATACTTTCCTTTCTTCTATCGGAAAAATGGGCTGGCCATTGGTACGATCGAATAAAAAGATAAAACCATGCTTGGTTATTTGGGCTACCGCATCAATTTTTTGCCCGTTGTGGTTAAGCGTTACCAGGTTGGGATTTGCGGCCAAATCGCGGTCCCAAATGTCGTGGTGAACCACCTGGTAGTGCCAAATGTATTTACCGGTTGCAGCATCCAATGCAAGCAAAGAGTTAGCATATAAATTAGACCCTTTGCGTAAGCCACCATAAAAATCTCCGCCTACTGATCCTGTGGGTATGTATACAATTCCACGCTTTTCATCCAACGACATACCCGCCCAGTTATTGGCTCCGCCAAATTTCTTATATGCCTCTTTATCTTCCCACGTTTCATAACCTTTTTCGCCGGGGTAGGGTATGGTATGAAAGATCCATTTTTGCTGACCGGTTTTAACATCATACCCACGAATATGGCCGGGTGCAGCATCAATGGATTCGGCCACCCGCATACCCACAATCAACACATCTTTATAAACAATACCAGGGGTAGTTGCAGCTATATACGTATTAAAACCTGGCTCCCGGTCAAGCCCCTCAGCAAGGTCAATAAATCCATTTTTCCCAAAGCTTCTTACAGGTGTACCCTTGGTGGCATCAATGCAATACTCCCTGTTTCCAACACCATAAAATATACGTTTGTTACCGCCATTTTCATCCTGCCAATAGGTTACACCACGGGTAACTTTATAAAAAGCTGTTGGGTCTTTTGCTGCTGTGTCTTCTGTAGCAGGGTTGAACAACCACTGTTGGCTGCCGGTAGCTGCATTAAGTGCAAATAATTTTACCTGTGGGGTTACTCCGTACAAAATACCGTCAACCATTATCGGGTTACACTGAATTTGGGTTCGGCTACCCGTGTCCTTATCGTGCGAACTGTATCGCCATGCTTCCTTTAAACTGGAAACATTTGCTGTATTTACCTGGTTGTTTGATGAATAACGTATTCCATCTTTTGTTCCGGCATAATTTGCCCAACCACTATAATTATCGGGTGTATTAGAATTTTTACAGGCTACAAGAAGCATTAAAATTTGTAAGCAGGCAAGCAGTTTTTTCATGAGTATGCAATAACTATTAGAAAGATATAAGTCAGTCAAGTTATTAATAATAATAGCATCAAGTAAGTAAACAGCATTTCAATTGGTAAATATTATTGGGCGATAGAACCGTTGCGTAATAAAAATATTAAAAGTCAATTAGCCCAATTTGGGTAATCTCCACTTGAGAAACACACTTTACAATGTAAAATCCGATGGAATGCATTTTGTATGTAAAGCAATAAGTAATGCTACCAAACGTTATCAAACATCTTTCTGCTAACTATTATTAAGACTTTGACAGAAGATTGAGCAAACATTACTTTCACTTTAAACGATTTGAATGTTTGGTTTACAACTAAATACTGTTCTACCATCATTAACCTTAACTTAATTGAAACCTAATATTCACCGAAAACTGTGTAATTTTTTTTCAAATACAAAATTGTAACGTAAACTTGCACTAGAAAATAAGATTGGCCAGGTACAACTACTCTAAAACTCGCCAGTTTACTTAGATTTCCCAATTCACATCAATCAAATATTTTCCTTTCAACAATCGGATCTTTTGAGACTAACTATCAAAACTTTTTATGTACGACATTTCGCAACTGAACGACATGCTTGTTCCGGAACTTCTGGATATAGCAGAGCAACTGAGCATTCCCCATGCTAAAAGATTGGATAAACAAGAAATGATTTATAAAATTTTGGACCGACAGAGTCTTTCTAATGGTGACATTAAAGAGGCTATACCTGAAAAAGGTAAGCGCAAAAGAATATCTAAATCAAACACGGCAGATAACGCCCAACAAACGGAAATTCCTTTGGAAACACCTGTAGTAACAGAACCTGCAGAGGTAAATCAGGCAGCACCTGTTGCCGAAAATGACGCACCTGCCCCACGAAAAGCACGTAAATCAAAAAACAACAAAGAAAATAGTGAGCCAATTGAGGCAGGCAATAGCAATACAGAAACCAGGAACGAGGTCACTGGAAATGCTAATACAGTTGACCAAAGCCCAAAACAAGCCGAGAACTCAAATACGCTTGATGGTGCACCTGTTGTAAACGAAAAGCCACAACGTTACCAGCCCCAGCAAAACCAACGAAGAGAGCAAACTTTTAATATTGAGTTTGATGGCGTTATACAAAGTGAAGGTGTTTTGGAAATGATGCCTGATGGATATGGCTTTCTGCGATCTTCAGATTACAATTACCTGTCTTCGCCGGATGATGTTTACGTATCTCCATCGCAGATAAAATTGTTTGGACTTAAAACAGGCGATACTGTATACGGTTCCGTTCGTCCGCCTAAAGAAGGAGAAAAATACTTTGCCTTATTAAAAGTTGAAACCATTAATGGCAAAGGACCAGATGAAGTAAGAGACCGTGTTCCGTTTGATTATTTAACTCCCTTGTTTCCCTTTGAGAAACTGAATCTGTTTACTACTTCAAACAACTTTAGCACCCGTATTATGGACCTGTTTACCCCGATAGGTAAGGGTCAGCGGGGGTTGATTGTGGCCCAGCCAAAAGTGGGTAAAACCATGTTGTTGAAAGAAGTTGCCAATGCTATTGCAGCCAATCACCCTGAATGTTACCTGATGGTGGTTTTGGTGGATGAACGTCCTGAGGAGGTTACCGATATGGAACGTAGTGTACGTGCCGAGGTAATCGCTTCAACTTTTGACGAACCTGCCGAAAAACACGTTAAAGTAAGTACAATAGCTCTTCAAAAAGCAAAACGTCTTGTTGAGTGTGGACACGATGTAGTGATATTATTGGACAGCATTACGCGTTTGGCACGTGCCCATAATACGGTTGCTCCATCAAGCGGTAAAGTATTAAGTGGTGGTGTTGAAGCAAATGCTATGCAAAAGCCCAAGCAATTTTTTGGTGCAGCACGTAAAATTGAGAATGGTGGTTCGTTAACCATATTAGCAACAGCACTTATTGAAACGGGTTCTAAAATGGATGAGGTGATTTTTGAAGAGTTTAAGGGTACGGGAAACATGGAATTACAACTGGATCGCCGCCTTGCTAATCGCAGAATATTCCCTGCAATTGACCTGGTATCTTCCTCAACCCGCCGCGATGATTTGTTGCTTGATAAAGAAACCCTGCAGCGGATGAACATTCTTCGCCTATACATAAACGACATGAATACAGAAGAGGCCATGAATGATTTGCTACGACGTATGCGTGGTACAAAAGACAATGTGGAGTTTTTAGCCAGTATGAACTCATAAAATATACAAGACTTTTATAACTCTTAGCCACCATAATGGTGGCTATTTTTTTGGTACCAGCATTTGTTCAACAGGCAAAATCGTTGCTGCCTGCCCGTCAGAAATGCGGGGTCGCATTTCGTTCATCTGTGGTGCTTATGGCACCAGGTATACCATTATTAAATAAACCTTTACTTTAAGTCTTTAGTTGTTTAATAATTAGGTCCGGGTAAATTTTCGGTGTACAAACGTGTGTACACTTCTAACTAATGTCAAAAAAAAAGTAACCCCAGATGACACAAAGAAAAGCACAGAGAAAAACCAGAGCTAAATCTTTGTGTCCTCTGTGAAACTCTTGTATTTCTCTGTGGTTAATATCTCTTTTCCAAAATTCAGGTTAGAGATGGAAATAAAAAAGATGCGTACACCCGGTATGTACAAGAGTGCGATCCCGCATTTCTGACGGGGCAGGCAGCAACGGCTGTTCCATAGTAGCATTCCACCCTGGCCCAAAAAATTCAACTCACATTTTTATACAGCAGTAACTATTGTGTATAAGGGCACAATAATGGTCGATTACAAATCGGTACTGTCAAAAACCTATCTATCTTTGTTGCCTTTAACAAAAACTTACAAATGAAAAATATTAAAACCTTGTGCGCCCTTTTGGCTGTAGTGCTGTTTACTGCCTGCTATAATCCTGGTTCTTCCACCAGCCAGGAAAGATCCGAGGAAACAACTACAACTGAACAAGGCGAAGAAGCACATGGGGGAGAGCACGAAGCAATGCAGGGTAAAACTGCTCCCATGCATACAGATTCTACTATACATGCAGACGAAGCAATGCATACTGATACTACCATGCAATCAGACTCTACAAAACACAAATAACTTAAAACCAGATTTACAGTTGTTATAAAACAACAAAGAGCCGACGTGTAAAAACGCCGGCTCTTTGCTTATGTATTATTTAATGTTACTGAACAACGATCTTATCAGACCTGCTTTCAGTTTCAGTTTCCATTTTTATAATATAAATACCTTTTGCAAGGTTTTGTAGTGGCAATTTAATTTGCTCGCCAACTTTTGCTGATGGCAGGTAAGTGCGATACACTATTTTACCAGAAGCATCAGTTAAAGCAATATTTACCTTCTTCATGTTATCCAGTAATCTAATGTTTGACTGGCCATGTGCCGGGTTAGGATAAATAGTCCAGGTTTGACCACTCTTGTCCAGAGTAACTTTTGCTATTGAAGAATAAGTAAACTGACCATCAAGATCAACTTGCTTTAAGCGATAGAAATTGGTACCGGCATAAGGCTTAAGGTCGTTATAGTAATACTGCTGTAACATATTTAGATTGTTTCCCCCGGCCAGTTTACCAATTGAATTAAACGTTATTCCATCGGTACTTCTTTCTATAATGTAATAATGGTTTTTGATTTCGTTTGCAGTTGACCATTGCAGGCTTACCTGGGTGTTACTTTTTTGCGCAGTAAAGGTTAACCAGTTTACAGGCAATGGAGTTGAAACATTGGAGCAAATGGTCAATCCCCAACCGGTTAATGATCCACCATCACCGTCAAAGTAATCGTTTATAGTAAGTGTCCAGATACCTGTACTTGCCTGCCCGTTAAAGGCTTTTAATTGTTCGGTTGGTCTTACGGTAACACCATTAATAGGTGGACATGGAAAAGAAACAGTTGATGATTCATCATCCATGTTCAAATCAAAGTTTTGGGTAGTATCACATATCTCATCAAAAAGAATTACAGTAGTATTATTGGGACTTGTTAACTTAACCCCAATGTCGCCAACGTAAGAGTGTGTTCCCTTCAACCCAACAACATTTAAATCACTGATAATTACACCGTTTGGAATATTAAGTGTAGATGTTATTATTGGAGTACCGGTTGAATCAATAAACTTTGGAATGTCTGCACTCATAACGGGGCTTGCACATACAGTAGAAACTGTTTTAAACCTGAACCCCACGCTGGGCGTTCCATTACCACATGCGTTGTTGGCACTCACTCTCCAATAATATTCAGTTCCCTCGGAAAACGGTGTTGAAAATGAATAACTGGTAGATGTAACGTTTGATGCAGATTGAACCAGGGCAGCAAAATTTGAAGTAGTTGAAATTTCAAGGTTGTAAGAACTTGCTCCACTTACTGAAGACCAGGAGAAATTGGGTACAACCGGCTGACCAATTGAATTATTAGCCGGAACATTTAATGTGGCACTTGTAGTTAATGGACCTGCTACAAACTCCAGGTTTTGCGATTTGGTTATGGAACCTGAAACACCATTTACAGTTATTATGTATTTGCCGGGTGATAAGGCTCCTTGAAGGGTTACAACTACATCCTGGCCTGGTGTTACCGGGTTGGTGCTAAATGTAACTGTCGTTCCTGCAGGTAAACCGTCGGCTGATAAAGTTATAGGAGTACTGTAGCCATTCAATCCACTCGTTTTTAAAATTATAGAAGGATTTACACCAGTGCAACTCGTTACAACTGCAGGGTTATTAAAAATAAACTCAGTAGTAATGGCATTCTTAAGCGTAAAATTTGCATTAGACATGTCGAAGAAAATATTGCCGCTTGCCATAACTCTTATTCTTGCAAACGAAGTAAGATTGTTGGGCACCTTTATTTCTTCTGAACCATCATTAGGGGTATTTGCCACAAGTAAAATAGGGAATGTAAAACCGCCATCTGTTGAAAGGCTGATGTTAACCTGGCTGGCGTTAATAGGAGCTACATTAGTACCTGAAACATTCCACATAATAGTTTTGAATGAGCCCACATCCCAGCTGGTTGGAGTGTTTGGACTTGTAACAATAAATGGTCCCGCTGTTCCATTTACCGTAATTAACATATCGTCGGAACAAACACCACCGCCACCTGCCTTGTTATCCCTGGCGGTTAATCTTAGGTTGATGTTACGACCATAGTTTGGCAAAACTTCGCCAAGTGTGGTTGAATTGTTTACAATGCTGGTTAACTTAGGAAAAAAGCGAAAAGTGGAAGTAACCGGGGCAAATGATCTAAATAAAGGAGCATTTCCACTAGGCGAAGTTGCGTTGCCGTATTGTCCACCAAAATCCATTTCCTCCCAACTATATGTCAGGGCATCACTATTAGGGTCGGTGGCCGAACCGGTAATTATAAATGGGGTTGATTTGGGAATGATGTAATCTGCGCCTGCATTAACCAAAGGGGCATTATTGCCGGTTATCATTTGTACCGCACAAAGATTACCCGAACCTGAAATATAAGCGTTGATTTCTTTTAAACTAATCGCATGAAACTGCGGATCGCTATTTGCCTGCAAATCGTTAATACCACAAATACCTGCGTAAGCCATAATGGTAGAACCACTACCGGGTTCAACATTGCTTAATTTGTCGCCATTGCCAGAGCAGTTTCCTGTATTACCATTAAATGTATGCGCTGCACCAAACTGGTGACCCATTTCGTGAGCAACAAAATCTACATCATAAGGGTCGCCTGTAGGGGATAAGCTACCAGTTATGCCGCTTGCCTTTTCGGCATCCACACAAACAACCCCTAACCCTGCCAGGCCACCGCCACCTGTACTAAAAGTATGACCAATGTCGAATTTGGTAGAACCAATACTGTCTGTTATTACTTTTTGGCTTTCGTCAATCAGTACTCCGGCATCATCATTACCATTAAATACATCGGTTGTTGGGTTTATAAACACCACCTTTAAGTTGCTGTCAACAAGCGTTAAACGGATGTCTAACTCCTTTTCATAAATACCATTTACCCTGTTAACCGAAGTTACAATAGCTGCTAATGCCAGGTCTTTTGTGGTAGCGCCAACGGCCACTGCATATTCGCCGGTGCATGCAACTGCCAGGCGGTATTTTTTTAAAACTCCTCCAATACACGGACCTGCCTGTATGCGTTGCTGGTATTGTGTTTTTTGTTTTTCCTGCGAAAAATAACGTTCTCCTTCAATCAGTTTTTTATTGCTCTTAAAATCCTTTTTGTAATAAGAGATATAACTGCTTCCGGCTATTCTAAAATAAGGGTCGATAAATACAGCTCCACCTTCTGAGCTTAGTATCATTGCATGAAACCCAAATGGAGTTATATCAATTTTAATAGTAGCGGTACGGTCTTCAATACCTTGTCCGCCAAAAGTTTTTATTGATGGCACCATAGCTGCCAACCCTGGTTCCATCATACTGCTGGCAACAATAGCAAAAGATTGAAAACCTCCCCCAGGCATTGGAATTGCCAGTTTTATCTCAGAATTTTTTGCAGCAGTACTAAATTCTAAAGGGGCTGAATTTAAGAATTGCTCCAGTCCATTAAGATTAAGTGTAAGTGTCCGCCCTTTTTCAGGAATGATCACCCTTTTTTGAGAACTTGATTGAAGTGATGCTTCACTAACATCAGTCCAAAAATTGTTTTGTGCATTTGCCCGGCCAACAACAATCATTAATAACATCACCAGGCTAAGCTTTGTAAAAAATTTCATATTCGGAGTTTAATTAGATAACAAATCCAAGGCTAGGTAACTTTGCCTGGGTTAGAATAGGTAATATTAATTTTTAATCTTGAAATACTTACAACTTCACGTTGGAAAAAAGCTTTTTTTAATGGCAATCATTTCTATTGATATCAACCAATTTTTAAGTAAGAGAGCCACGTGCCCGGTCATCGATGTCAGAAGCCCTTCGGAGTTTGCACATGCACACATACCCGGTGCCTATAACCTGCCATTATTTAGTGATGAGGAAAGAGCAATTGTAGGTACCAGCTTTAAACAGGAAAGCCGCGAAAATGCCATTAAGGCCGGCCTGAAGTTTTTCGGACCTCAAATGGTTTCCATGATAGAAAAGATTGAAAATCTCCTGGATAAAAAAGCATCTGCTAAAAATAAAAACCAAGACTACGAATCTAAAAAAGCTGTACTGGTGCACTGTTGGCGGGGAGGTATGCGTAGTGCAGGTATAGCCTGGCTGCTGGATCTGTATGGATTTAAAGTATATACCCTTATGGGGGGGTATAAAAATTTCAGGCAATGGTGCTACAGGCAGTTTGAAGCACCCATGGATATTAGCATTGTTGGAGGGTATACAGGAAGTGGAAAAACGGGTGTAATACAACAGCTTAAAAAACAAAACCTGCCTGTTATAGATTTAGAAGGTTTAGCTAACCATAAAGGATCAACCTTTGGGGGCATTGGTATGGAGGAACAGCCTACCCAGGAAATGTTTGAAAATCTGCTGGCATTGGAACTTTCAAAATTTAGCACACTGCAAAACAACCTTGCATTGCTGAATAGTGTGCTTTTAAATCAAAAGGAGGATAATAATGATGAAACCGATCCTCTTCAGCCGGGTACCAAACTTTGGATGGAAGATGAAAGCCAGCGTATCGGGAATTTAAACATACCACTTCCTTTTTGGCTGCAGATGCGTAAGAGCCCTGTATATTTTTTAAACATTCCTTTTGAAAGCAGGCTTGATTACCTGGTGGAGGATTATGGAAAATGCGATAGGGATCAAATCTTAAACGCAATTATCAGGATCAAAAAACGCCTGGGTGGATTGGAAACAAAAACAGCAGTAAATTTTTTGTTGGAAGACAACCTGAAGGAGTGCTTTAGAATTTTACTTACCTACTATGATAAATATTATTTAAAAGGCTTACAGAACCGGGAGCAATGGCAAGAAAAAGTAACTTATGTTGACTGTCCAAACGTAAATTTTGAGGCCAATACAAAAGCATTACTAAATGCACACCAAAAATAATATTAACTCGCCTCAATCAAATTATTAATACTCTATATGCCAATTGCAATGGGAATATTCCAAATTCTTAGAGGCTGCAAAACCTCTATTTAAAAAGGCAACATATTAATCAGCATACAATTTTTTTATACAAATACATTTTATGAGTGAAATAAAACTTACCGAATTTTCGCATGGCGGAGGTTGTGGTTGTAAAATATCTCCAAAAATTTTAGACGACATTTTAAAAAGCCAATTATCTGTACCCAATAACAAAAATTTATTAGTAGGCAATCATAGCAAAGACGATGCTGCGGCTTACGATCTGGGCAATGGAGTAGCACTAATTAGTACTACCGATTTTTTTATGCCAATTGTTGATGATGCTTTTGACTTTGGCCGCATTGCATCGGCTAATGCAATAAGCGATGTATATGCTATGGGTGGCAAACCTATTATGGCAATAGCTATTTTGGGCTGGCCTGTAAACAGCTTGCCTGCAGAACTTGCCCGGCAGGTTATTGAAGGCAGCAGGAATATTTGTGCCGAGGCAGGTATACCCCTTGCAGGTGGGCACAGTATTGACACTAAAGAACCAATGTTTGGTTTAGCAGTTAGCGGGCTGGTTAATATCACTAATTTAAAAACAAACAATTCAGCCCGCAAAAACGACCTGCTATACATAACCAAACCTATAGGAGTAGGAATATTGGCAACCGCTCAAAAACGCAAACTGCTGTCTGCCGAACATGGGCAATTATTGGTAAAGCAGTTAACAACCCTTAATAAAATTGGTGAGCACCTCGGCAAAATTGAAGGCGTTCATGCTATGACAGACATTACGGGCTTTGGCGTTTTAGGTCACCTTATAGAAATGACTGAAGGGAGTAAACTAAGCGCCGATCTTTACTACGACCGTTTAAAAATGGTAAGCGGCATACAGGATTACCTGGCGCAAAAAGTGGTTCCCGATTCTACGCGAAGAAACTGGGACAGCTATGGCCATAAAGTAGGTATAGATGCAGGTATAGACAGCCAGGATATTTGTAATATTTTACCCGATCCGCAAACCAATGGTGGACTGCTTGTTTCGGTATCACCAAATGCAGCAGAAGAATTGGAAGCACTGTTTAAAGAGCATGGCTTGCAAGATTTTTGCGTGCCCGTTGGCCGCATGACGGATGAAAGAGAGAAAACTGTTTTTGTTATGAAGGGACCATCAAATTAATGTAACAGGTAGCTCTGGTTTAATTCGAGACAAAACATTTGTACCTCTTAAGAAGGGGCTGGGTTAATGTACCCCCGGCCCTTTTCAAAACGTTTTCGCCAAACTGTGATTTAATACTATCAATGGATTGATACAGGCTGATCATCTCCTGTGTATCATCGAACAGGTGAATTTGGTAGTTACCCGGTACCAGGTTACTAACCCTTACACCAATAAGGCGAACTAACAACCTACGTTCGTACAATTTATCAAAAAGAGTCTTGGCAGTTTTTATTAATACATGATCGGCTGCAGTATAAGGGATGGTAATTTGCCGGGTAAGGGTTTGAAAATCGCTATAGCGTAACTTAACAGTTACACAACCCGCCAGCTTGTTATTGCTTCTCAGTTCAAAAGCTACCTGCTCCGTCATCCGCAATAATTCGCGGTTTAAAAAGGCAATGTCAATAGTATCGTTATCAAAAGTGTTTTCGGTGCCAATACTTTTTTGCTCGTGGTAAGGCACAATCGGAGTTTCATCAATACCGTTGGCCCGCCTCCATAATTCAATTCCATTTTTTCCCAGCAGGTTGGTCATCAATTCTACTGGTATCTGGCTTAAAATATCTATGGTTTCAACTCCCATACTGCGTAGCAGTGTGCTGGTTTTATTGCCCACCATGGGCATTTTCTCAATAGGTAACGGGGCAAGAAATTGCTTCTCATCACCAAAGGGTATTAAAATTTGTCCATTGGGTTTTATTTCATTGGTGGCAACTTTGCTAATAAGTTTATTACTGGCCAGTCCATACGAAATGCTTAGCCTGGTTTCGCGGCTTATTTTTTCTTTTAAATGTTGGGTATACTTCAACGTTCCAAAAAACTTATCCATGCCCGTCATGTCTATGTAAAACTCATCAATGCTCGATTTTTCAAAAAGTGGTACTTCCTGCGAAATAATTTCCGTTACCTCGTGAGAACATTGCGAATAGCTTTCCATATCTCCCTTTATAATCAGGGCTTCAGGACATAATCTTTTTGCCAGCTTTATGGGCATCGCGCTTTTTACACCAAACTTGCGGGTCTCATAACTACAAGCTGCAACCACTCCCCGCTCTCCACCTCCAACAATTACCGGACGACCCTTTAGTTTAGGGTTCTTCCTGCACTCCACACTTACAAAAAATGCATCCAGGTCAAAGTGGGCTATAGTTCGGTTATGAGGAGTGGTGTTCATTTGGTTGATTCAATTTATTTCATTGGTAACTTGAAAAGATGCTTTGTAGATCAGGACGAGTATTAAATTATAGTATGTGTTTTGGTTGCCGACATTTGTACAGCAAGCATCATTCTTGCGACGCAGTTCGTTCAAGGGTAGTGCTGGTGGCGGCAGTAGCAGGAATGATTAATTCCCAAATCCTCTTATTATTTTTATTCAAAATAGATGTGATTTACTATTATTCAAAATTTCTTTCTTCCTTGAAAATCAAAAATGTCACTTTCGATTTTCAAGGAAGGAAATTCTTAAAACTTAGGTAGATATTTGTTTAACATGGTCGCCAGGCTGCAAATTATTATGCCTTCCTTTGTTTTATACTCCTCTATATCTGGCACTACAATAAAATTCTTTTTGGTATTTAAATCGGCTATGCTTTGATAGTTGCCTTTGGATATAGTTGGGGCATTATTCAATTTTACTTCTATACAGGCAACTGGCTTTATACCCCTCGCTAATACCAAATCATATTCTGCACCGGCCTGCGTTCGGTAATAATATAATTCTGTATTGGCAGGTCTTAATTGCTTTACTTGTTCTGCTACATAGCCTTCCCACGACGAGCCAACAACCGGGTGACCCTTTAATGCGGTTATATTAAATACATGGCTTAGCTGGTGCAGCAGTCCACTATCCCTAATGTAAACTTTTGGCGCCTTTACCAAACGCTTTCGTGTATTAATAAAAAATGCCGGCAAGCGATGAACGATAAAAGCACCTTCTAAAAAATCAATATATCTATTAACGGTTGGCGCCGTAATGCCTAAGGAGCGAGCCATCATTTCAGCATTCCATACACTACCATTTACATGTGCCAACATGCTTAAAAGCCTTCCTATGGTATTGCCTGATAATTCAACACCAAACAAGTAGCCAAGGTCTCTTTCTATATAGCTCTTTACAAAACTAGCCAGCCATTCAATAGCTGCTTTATCAGATTTGGCTAATAAAGCCGAGGGAAATCCTCCACGAAACCAATGGCGGTTAAGCGATATTTTTTCCGGCACTTCCATGAGATTTATAGAAGATAGCTCCCGGTAAGCTATTCTGCCTGCCAATGATTCTGATACCCCTTTTACCAACTGGGGCGATGCACTTCCTAACAAAATAAATTTTCCATTTCTCCTGTCAGTATCAATTACAGAACGCAAAACAGCAAACAGCGAGGGGATGGTTTGCACCTCATCTATAATAATACATTTGTCTTTGTTATCTGTTAAAAATGTATATGGGTCTGCCAGCCGCCGCACATCTAAAGGGTTTTCAAGGTCGAGGTATAGCGTTGGTTTTTTTTGTATAGATGCCAGTTGTTTTGCCATGGTAGTTTTTCCCACCTGCCTGGCACCTAATATTGCTACGGCCGGAAACTGCCGAAGCAAAGCCAGTATCTCTTTGTATAATTTTCTTTCAATCACTTCTCAAATATAAAAATATCTTCCTTGAAAATCAAAAATGTCATTTTGGATTTTCAAGGATGCTAAAATAACTTTCCCTGCTCACCCGGTCTTTTAAACTGGCTGCAATCCAACTCCAGCCGTTCATGATTCAATCCATATTTGTTGGTGTATTTTCTATATTGCATAGCTACTATATCAGCTATATTTCCTGAGCCGCGCATGCGCCTGCCCCAATCACTGTCATTTACTTTACCGCCATGACTATCTTCTATCATGTGCCATACTTTATCTGCCCGATCAGGAAAGTTTTTATATAGCCAGTCGTTAAATAATAACTTGATAGCACCATTAAGTCGTATAAAAGTGTAGGCAGAAAAAGTAGCTCCTGCATCGCTGGCCCCTTTTATAATGTTGTGCATTTCATGATCGTTCAGACCTGGTATCATGGGTCCTAACATAACCCCCATACGCACCCCGGCTTTACTCATTTCTTCAATCAATCGTAAGCGTTGTTTGCCTGTTGTGGTACGGGGTTCCATTACCCTGCGCAAGTCTTCGTTTAACGATGTTATAGATACAATTACTGATACCAGGTTTTTGTGGGCCATTTCCTGCAACAAATCTTTATCGCGTAGCATACCGGCATTTTTGGTAATCAACCCAACTGGTTGATTAAACTGGTTACATACTTCCAATAACTGGCGGGTGATCCTAAATTTTTTTTCAGCAGGCTGGTAACAATCCGTATTGCCACTCATGCTAATGGGTACACATTGCCATTTAGGATGCATTAAAAATTTACGAAGCAACTCCGGTGCATTTTTCTTTACCATGATCTTGCGCTCAAAATCAACACCTGCACTATAACCCCAATATTCAAATGAGTTACGGGCAAAGCAATAAATACAACCATGCTCACAACCCAGGTAGGGGTTCATGCTATACCACATGCCCACATCCGGACTGGTAACTTTATTTACAATACCCTTTGCGTTATCTATAAAATATTGCGTTGCTTCATTTTTTTCTGTCCAGTCATCTATGCCCTCAATATGCTCTTTAACCTGTTGATTTTTTAAAAACTTATTGGGTGTATTTATTTGAGCTCCCCGCCCTTTTAAATATTGATTAACCGGTTCCTGGTTTGCTTCTTCATTTTGTTCAGACATATTCCATCTCCTCTTTTTGGCAAAACCATTTATTATGATTAATTATTTTAATGCTCATGATATTATTTCTGTCGTACTAATTCTTTAAATACCAACCGCAGTTTTTCATATCATCATTGTTGCCCGTCCGTACCAGCCCGGGCGGACGTCGCAATCACTTTATCGACAAACCTATGGGCAGCTTCTTGAGCAACTTTATAAGATACACCTGATAGAATTCGCATTATTAAGAGAAGGAACAACAACGCAATCTGCTTTCGTTATGTGCACCTCTTGCAATTCCATCACTGGATTTCTTCGTAAACCTTCGTTGTCCTGGCAACGACGCATGGGTGTAAACAGTACAAGAGATACCGTGTGTACACATCTAACTAATGTCAAAAAAAAGTAACCACAGAGTACACAAAGAAAGAAGCACAGAGAAAAGCCAGAGTTAAATCTTTGTGTCCTTTGTGAAAGACTCTTGTTTTTCTCTGTAGTTAATATCTCTTTCCCAAAATTCAAGGTAGAGATGGAAATAACAAAGATGAGTACACACGTTAGGTACAAGAGTGCGACGCAACATTGTTTAATAGAACCACAAAGCCCGGTAATTAATTCTCTTCTTTTCCTCCCCTCGTAATTTTATATCCATCGTATAATTCACAATCTAAAATAACAGTCCCTGCCTGGTAACAACCGGCATATTCATAAACTCAAACCGTTGAACAGGGTGATAAGCTTTTATTCCCTCCGGCCTGCGCAATAGCAACATATCCTTCGCAATAAACCTACCCTTAAAATGCTTGTGACTAAATTCTGCCCAGGCTTTCTCGTACTGCCAGGGTAACAACTGCCATGCAACAGCAATAAAAAAGTCATCTAAAAAATGAGGTTTGTGTTCTTTAGTTTTTAATAATGATTGGGCAGTCTTCAAATGTTTTACAACCATTTGAAGTGGAGTTTTTGTCTCAACCTGTATATGAATGGAGTGTGTTGGATGACTTCCATAGTCCTGCAATTCAAGTTTAAAAGCGGGCATTGCCATAGCTATTACTTTCAAACGGTTGCACACCCGTTCTTCCATCATTAACAACTGGCTAAATGTTGCTATTGTTATTTGAGGCTTACCCCATTGGGCCGAAGGCGCATCAAACTTTACTGCAAAATCCTTTTTTACCTGAACGATCTTATTCCATAATTCCTCGTGGGGTTGTAGTACCAACTTGTACTCGCACAGGCGGTAACCAGGCAGGGATAATATGTCGCTTTTCATAAAAAATTTTAATTGTACAGGGTTTTATCGGCCGGCTGCAACCGGAAAACATTGATTGACTTTTCCTGGTCGTATTCATGATTTTTTCTAACCAGTATTACTTCATGCACCATAAAAATCTCGTGGAAAGTTTTTTGACCATAATTCAGCAAGGCCTGCCGGTAAAGGGTTTCGTCTAGGCTTTTTGCAATACCAATGTGAGGATTGGCCGTTACTTTTACAGGTGGACATGCACAGGAACTGATGTAATTATCAATTACATTCAACGCCTTAACCAAGTGGTTAAAAGGTTGCGGGTTTTGTACACGCAGGTAAATGGAATGTGGCGGATTGCCGCTGTAATTATTCAACTCAACCATAAAACCAGATTGCATACTGCATATTCGGTTTAGGTAGCGTATAATGGTTTCCTCCATCTCCTCCTTTGCCAGGAAAGAAGCAATTGTAATTGCCGGCAATGAACGGTCTACCAGTTTTTCACCAAAGGCTTCATTAAAAACTTGTTTCTCGGCCAGTACCTTATTGTAAACATCTTTATCAGGCTGTACCACTAACCGGTACTCATGAAACCCATGAGTATATGCTGTCATCTCTTTTGTTCTGTTGAAAAGGTTTTGCTGCATGTGCACATTTTTATGGTAATAAAGTTAGCATTATTTTACTAAATAAATTAGTATTATGCATTAAATTTTTATCCTCTTATACTAAATTTTGAAAACACGCATGATCAAATTGGATTAGCCTTGAGCTAAAACCATTTTATGAATGATGAAGGCATTATACAGGAACCTGCTTTATGTATAGCGAGTTGTTGAAGAAGTGAATTTGAGTATATCGTTTAAATTTCTGGGAGGGCAAAATTGCCTGTTTAGAAATAATAATTTAGGATTGATGTAAATGAATGTGTAGTATTTATTAAAGAAAAGGGAATGGGGGAATGAATTTTTACCAGGATCAAAGGGGTATATCCAACACATAAAAAATCCCTCCAAAATGTATAAGTGAAGGGAGTAAAAAGCTAATGAAATTTCTACGTTTTATTACTGAGGGAGCTTAAAAAATTCTGCCACTTTCTGCATGATTGATCAGGGTATTTGTGAGTGAATTATCAAATACATCTTCCTTGCTGGCAAGCACCTCCCGCAACACATCATGCAGGGTAATTATTCCAATAAACTTGTTATCGTCGTAGGCGGCTACATAGCGTACGCCACGCATGTTCATTTTATACATGCAATCTTCAACCGTATCGTCTAACGATACCTCGGGTAAGTCTGTAGTTAAAACATCCTTCACCATGGTTTCGCGGCTGCTGCGTCCTTCCAAAACTAGTTTGCGTGTATAATCCCGTTCACTAAAAATGCCAATGTATTCTCCATTTTCGTAAACCACCAGGTAACTAAGATTTACAGAAATCAATTTTTTAAGCGCATCTATTACCATATTCGAAGGGTCAATGATATTTGACTGTTCGTCTTTCGTTTCCAACATATTTCTTACCGTGCGCATGTGTCTGTTTTATTTTAAAGTTAAGGGATATTTCAAAAAGTTCTGAACGCTCTTAAGCAAGAATTTGACATACATGATTTTGTAAGGGATAATGAAAGCATGCAGTAGCAAATGTCAAAAACTTATGCCTGGCCAACCAGGACAGCAATCAGTCGTACAATTCGTGTAATTCAAGCTTTTTAATTCTTTTAATTATGGCTCCCGTGGTACGGTTAAAATGATCTGCTATTTGCTTAACAGGTTTGTGTTCACAATACATAAGTGTTAATGCTTCATCTTCATCATCATTCCAGGGTTTGTAGGGTTTTACGGATTGCTTTTTTACCTGGTTTTCTGCAAACGACTTTTGTTTTACTTCTGTTTTTTTCTTCCTGTTCTCACTGCCATATTTGCCATAAGCATATTGGTCCCATGGCTCATAGGCATACTTCTCCTCCTTTTTTACTTCTTTGATAATTTTTATGTGGGCAGAAGCTTTAAATTCTTTAGGTAACAATTGTTCTGGTATGTGTAGCAGGTTTTTTGTGCGGGTAATGGCTACATACAAAAGGTTGATTTCCTCAATAAGTTTTGCAGTTTTAATGGGTGTTTCCTTATCAGCCAATGCTTTTTCTATTCTTGCTTCGGTTATAAAATCGTTTACCAATTGCACAGCATCATACTCCATTCCCTTACTGCGGTGTACGGTTGAGAATATAATGGAGGCCTTTTCCTTTTCGTTGTTTGCTACATGTTTGTCTTTTATACTTTTAATAAGCCCGGGTATACGGTTTCCATATTCCTTTACAATTTCAACCATCATCCCCAACTGCACATCCTCCGTCTTTTCAATATAATCCTCCAACTCTTTTATATCCTTCATGGCTTTAATCAGATTGTCTTTTACCTGCTGGCGGTTGCCATTATACAGGTGCAAAACATCGTACAACGATGCACCTTCGTCGGCATAAGTATAGGAGTTGATGTTGCCTTCAAAATAAATTTGCTTCAGATCTTTCTTCTCCTGCACATATTCTATTGCTTTTAAAAGCAGCCCAAGGTTGGTACGGGCCAGTACGGCCTTTGTATTAAGGGCCTGGTTTACACCGGCACCGGTAATGATTGTTGGTTTGTGATCGAGCAATAAATTTTTAAGCTGAAGTGTTTGTACACCAAGGTCTGCTATAGCTTGCCCAAACCTGAAACTGGTACTAAGCTGATAGTTTTGAAAATCTGCTTTCTCCAGAGAATTAACAGCATAACGCCACCCGTAGATTTGCTGGTGAGTATCGCCCACAATAACCTTTACCGCAGGTTGTTTTAAAAAGATATCCAGCATGGCTGCCGAGGCGTCCTGCCCTTCATCAAATAAAATATAATCGTAAGGCAACACCGGTTGAGATAACTGAAATTTTTTCAGATAAAAATCGTGGATGATTTCTATTTCAGCTTTATCCATTTTGCTCAATAATAAACGTGTCTGGCTTTGGATGTAATCGTAGAAATTTGAGACGAAAATGCGTGCCTTTTCATCCGTAATTACGTCCAGGTAATTCAACTCCTGTACCTGTTGCTTATCGCTGTTGCAGAAATAGGTCAGAAACTTATTGATGTGGTTGGCCACAATGTACTCTGCATGTTTCTCCCCACTGGTCTGTAAACCAAGTAAGGCTGCAATTTCGTGAGTTTTGTAACCCTGATGCCTCACTTTATAACTGCTGTGGAACACTACATTTTTAAATGCCAGTGAGTGAGCTGTTTCAACTTGTACATTGGTGAGGCCCTGGCTTAAAAATCTTTTTTCAGCTTCCATTTTAACGGAACGATTAAAAGCCAGGTATAAAATATTTGCAGTTTTAGGTTGTGCCTTTGCATACTCAATAATGGTAGTGGTTTTGCCTGAGCCAGCTACAGCATTTATTTTAATATTTCCGGCCGACTTTAAAATTGCCTCTTGTTCAGGAGTAAGTTTCATAACATTTTAATACTACGCATACTTAGGTAAATGTATTTAAAGATTTATTTACTCCCGTTGCAGTAGCTCTTAGTTCTGTGCCGGGCAAGTGGTTATTTACCTTTAATTATCGGGTATTTTTAATGATACCAGGTTTGCATGGCTTGTTGTGAAATTACTTTTTGCAGGGCACGATTTTCGAAACAGATTTATTTTACATTTACCGCCCCACAAAAAACAAGCAATGGAAGAAATTGTTGCAGCCATAAGCAGGTTGTTTAAGGAATACAGCGGAATACGTGAAGACAGAATTGAAAAACTTCCCCAATCTGGTAGTGACCGTATTTATTTTAGGGTGTATGCCGGAGACAAAACTTTTATAGCAACTCATAACCTGAACATTAAAGAGAATAAAACCTTTCTAAAATTCACTGATCACTTTTTAAACGCCGGATTGCCCATGCCTGAAATTTATAGCGTTAACGATGACCAAACCATTTACCTGCAGGAAGACCTGGGTACCACCTCGCTGCTTGACCAACTTGAGCAACATGGGCATAATGATTATACCTATGGATTGTTTAAACGCAGCTTACAGGAGTTATCAAAAGTTCAAATTGCCGGGGACAGGGGTTTAAATTACGATGAGTGGTGCCTTACTGCAAAAGAGTTTGGCCGGCAGGCCATCATGAGCGACCTCTTGTATTTTAAATATTATTTTTTAGATACGTTGAAGCTGCCTTACGATAAGCAGGCAATGCTCAACGATTTTGAAGAATTGAGCAATTACCTCACTAATGCACGGCATAAGTATTTTATGTTTCGCGACTTTCAAAGCCGCAATGTGATAGTGAAGAACGAGGAGCCACATTTTATAGATTACCAGGGCGGAATGAAGGGTGCGCTGCAGTATGATGTGGCATCGTTGCTATGGCAAGCTAAAGCCAACTTAAGCGATGACTGGAAGAACAGCCTTCTGGAAGAATATATGGACGAAGCAGAACGACACCTAAATGAGCCAATTGACCGGCCACATTTTATCAGCCAGTTTAACGGGTATGTGCTTATACGGTTATTACAGGTATTGGGGGCATATGGATTTCGCGGGTTGTTTGAGCGGAAAGCACATTTTTTATCAAGCATTCCCCTGGCGTTACGCAATCTTAAGTTCTTTGTAGAACACAAAACCATTGGTATAGAAACCCCTGAGTTTAACCGGATTATTAAACTAATGGTTGAAGATGGTATGATTAAAAGATTTGAAAGTGTAAAGGCAAACGATACAACCCCATTGGTAGTAAACATCAGCAGTTTTAGTTACAAAAAAGCATTGCCCGAAGATGAAACAGATAATGGCGGCGGCTTCCTGTTTGACTGCAGGGGCATATTGAACCCTGGGCGTTTTGCCGAGTATAAATGTTTAACCGGTCGCGATAAGGAAGTAATTGATTTTTTAGAACAGCGGACCAAAATGCCTGACTTTTTAAACAGCGTGTTCGACCTGGTGGACATATCCGTTGAAGATTACATTACCCGGGGATTTAGCAGTCTTGTTATAGGCTTTGGCTGCACAGGTGGGCAACACCGAAGCGTATATGCGGCTGATTGCCTTGTACGGCATCTTAAAAATAAATTTGGTGTAAACATCAAGCTTTCTCATAAAGTTCAGGACGAAAAAAACTGGTGCAACACCCCAGCCTTAAAATCTGAAACAAGTATGCACGTAGTAACCGATGAAAATCCTTCCTTAGAACCTATGATGCATATTGTTCCATAGACCTCAGCAATGTTAACTTTTACCTGACCGGTACTTACAAGTTTCTCTACCAATGCCTTAAAAAATGAATAGACCTGTAACGCCCGGACGTGTACATACAGCAATGATTTTGGCCGCAGGTTTAGGTACCCGTTTAAAGCCATGGACGGACCACCATCCAAAGGCATTAGCCTTGGTAAATGGTAAAAGTCTCCTACAACATAATGTAATGTACCTGCAACAGTTTGGCATCAGGCTGATAGTGGTTAACGTGCATCATTTTGCTGACAAGGTTATAAAGGCGGTAAAAGACAATAATGGCTGGGGCAGTGAAATTATTATTAGTGATGAAAGTAACGAGGTTCTGGAAACGGGCGGTGGCCTGGTAAAAGCAGCACCCTTTTTACATGAAGGTTCTTTTATATTAATGAACGTTGATGTTTTAACGGACCTGGAGTTAAACCAACTTATCGACGATCATTTAAAAACCGGCGCTTTGGCCACTTTAGCAACCAGCCAAAGAACCACCTCCCGCTACCTTTTGTTTAACGGGCAACACAATTTGGTGGGTTGGAGAAATAAGAAAACCGGTGAAGAGAAACCGGCTTTTATAAAGGAAAGCCCTTCACATCAATTGTTAGAAAGAGCTTTTAGCGGCATCCATGTCATTGATCCAAAAATTTTTTCGTTGATAACCATGACCGGAAAATTTTCGATGATAGATGTTTACCTCGACTTAATGCAAAAGCATACTATCAAAAGCTTTGACCATACAGGTTGCAGGTTTATTGATGTGGGTAAACCAGAAAGCATTGTAGATGCTGAACTTTTGAAATTTTAAGTTAGATGGGCGAATACTTTCTTTTTAATCTTCGTTGTCTTTCACTTTTATATAATAAATATTAATGTTTTTAATGTTTGCCATAGGAATCACAAGCACATCTCCTGCAATCTGATTTCGCACACTATAGTGCTCAAACTTTCTTATTGTTGCATTTGATAGAACAATATTTTCAAGCATATCGTTTTTTGGAGAGTAATTAAAATCAGTAAGAAATCCACTGTATATCATTTGAGTATCAACATATACATCCAAAAATAAAAAATCTGTCATTATTAAAGTTCCTGGCACTCCTCTTCCTTCAAGATATCTAGCGCTAAAAATATGATACCAATAATTTGTAATACGTAAAGAATAATAATTAATATCAAATTTGTTATTATAAATAATTCTCTTGCAGAACTTGACGATGACCCAAACTGAAATAATTAATAATCCAGTATAAGTTGTAAATGTCCTAAATGCGTGAGTTGCCTGAGCATTACTAATTCTTATAGGTTGTCCGGTTAAGATTGCATAGATTAGGTCAAAACTGACCTCGTACTTAAAAAAAGATAATAAACAAATGGCTGAAGTATGAAGAAAAATTGACCAAAGTAAACCTTTGATTAATAAATCAACTAGAGGTATTTCTCGTGTAGATTGTTTAGATTGAAAAGAACCGTAGTATGCAGATAAAACAGCAGCACCTGGAAGTAAAATTATTATTATGAGAATTGCACTAAATGCAAAATTCATTTATTGCTGTTGGTTTTCTAAAGAAGTTACAAGATTTATCGATATATCTGTGCCTTGAATAGGAATACTATCACCTTTTTCCAGAGTAGCATGCCCTTTTATGATAGCGTTAGCTATTTTTGTTGCAAGTTCCCTATTATCAAGAATTTTTCGGCCTCTATCACTTATCCGCACATGGTCATCGGCTTTATGAGTAAAGAAATCAAGTAAACTTTCCAAAAATGTAACTTTTGTTTTAAAAAAAAATTGAGTCTCCATCTAAAAGTAAGTTTTATAATAGATAATTCAAAGTCTATTTTTATATATCAATATTTATACCTTATAACGAATTTGACGATGTTTTAGTTTAATATTTGGTTTTTCAATCTTCCGATCAAAGTTTTATAATACCTGCTTAACTTTCACGTTATTAATTTTTTAAATAGCAAACATGTCTGATTATTTCGTTCATGCATCATCGTATGTTGATGAACCGTGTAATATTGGTGAGGGAGTTAAAATCTGGCACTTCTCACACATTATGTCTAACTGTATAATAGGTAAGGGCTGTAATATTGGGCAAAACGTAGTGGTAAGCAGTAATGTTGTTTTGGGCAGTAATGTTAAGGTTCAAAACAATGTTTCCATTTACGAAGGCGTGATATGCGAGGACGATGTTTTCCTGGGGCCGTCTATGGTTTTTACCAATGTAATTAATCCGCGAAGCGCTATTATTCGCAAGCATGAATACAAAGAAACCTTAGTAAAAAAGGGTGCCAGCATTGGAGCAAATGCTACCATTGTTTGTGGTAATAATATTGGTGAATATGCCCTGATAGGTGCAGGAGCTGTGATAACCAGGGGCGTTCCGGCTTATGCATTAATGGTAGGCAACCCTGCCAAACAATTAGGCTGGGTTAGTGAGCATGGCATCCGTTTGCATTTTAATGAAACCGGTTTGGCAACCTGTGCGGAAAGTGGCAAGCAATATATTTTAAAAGAAGGAGTGGTTTCAAAAACTGAAAAATGATCCAGAACGAAACAGTAAGTTTTGCAGTAGTAGGATATGGCCATATTGGTAAGCGCCATGCCGAAATGATTAATAAAAATCCGGAGGCGAGGTTGATAGCCATCATAGATACGAAAGACAAACAGGCTTTGTCGCTGCCTGAGGATGTGCCTTTTTTTAATTCGTTGCAGGAGTTTTTAAAAGATGAACTGGCTGCCGCAACACAGGTTATAAACATTGCCACCCCTAACGGGTTTCATGCGCAGCAGGCTATTGAGTGTCTCGAAGCAAAGAAACACGTGGTACTGGAGAAACCAATAGCCCTAACAAAAAATGATGCAGAAAAAATAATATATAAAGCACTCAACGTACACAGGCATGTTTTTGCGGTCATGCAAAACAGGTATTCGCCACCTTCGGCCTGGCTAAAACAAATGGTTGATAGCGGTCGGCTTGGTAAAATTTTTATGGTTCAGTTAAACTGTTATTGGAACCGCGACAGCCGATATTACACACCAGAGAGCTGGCATGGTAAAAAGGATTTGGATGGTGGCACCCTGTTCACGCAGTTCTCTCACTTTATCGACATATTGTATTGGATATTTGGCGATATCACCAACATTGTTTCTAAACTTGACAGCCATAACCATAAAGGCCTTACAGAATTTGAAGACAGTGGTTTTGTTCACTTCGATCTTATAAACGGCGGCTCTGGCTGCATTAATTATTCAACCTCGGTTTGGGATAAAAACCTCGAAAGCAGTATTACCATTATTGCCGAAAATGGAAGCATAAAAATAGGTGGACAATACATGGACAAAGTTGAAGTATGCCACGTAAAGGATTATGAAATGCCAGAACTTGAACCAACCAACCCAGGTAATGATTATGGCCTGTATAAAGGCAGTGCGGCTAACCACCACTTTGTAATAGAAAATGTAGTGGATGTAATAAAGAACAATGCACCCATAACAACCAACGCCCTGGAAGGCTTAAAAGTGGTGGACATTATCCAGCGCATTTATGCAGGTGGGCGGTAATGCTTTCCAACAATAAACACACTTTTACTACATTCATCATTCATTATAAAATTTTGATTAATGGACGAATTGGTGTTTGAAGACCAGTGTTTCGAAAACAAGGATGGAAAAGTAAAGCCATTGCAAAAAGGCTCCTACACTGAATGCAGTTTTATCCGCTATAATTTCGAAAACAGTACATTAAATGGTTTTGAATTTATTGACTGTACATTCAGCCACTGCAACCTTGCATTGGCAGTTGTAAACGATACCCGCTTTAAAAATGTAAAGTTTGAAGATTGCAAATTATCGGGTGTAGACTTTAGCACCTGTAACGATTTTTTGTTTGAGATACATTGCAATAAATGCATGCTCGACTATGCCTCCTTCTACAAAAAGAATATGATGAAGGCCAACTTTACAGATTGCTCGTTAATGGAAGTTGATTTTACGGAGGTAGATTTGAGCGCTTCGGTATTTAAAAATTGCGACCTGTTACGTACCAGCTTTAACAGGACCAACCTTGAAAAAGCTGATCTTTCAACAGCAATAAATTTCTCTATTGACCCCGAAAACAACCGGCTAAAAAATGCAAAGTTTTCGCTTGAAGGTTTGCCCGGTTTGTTAGGCCGGTACCAAATTAAAATTGTTTAAGACCGCTGTGTTATCGCCTGATGGTTATGCGGGTACCCACGGGTACCAAATTGTATAATTGGGTTACATGTTCATTCTTCATACTAATGCATCCCATAGTCCAGTTCTGGTATTGATCCACAGCATAACCTTCGCGGGGCCATGTTCCGTGTATACCAATGTCTCCACCAATTTTTGCTGAGGTTGGAAGCATACCAGCCTGTAACCGCTTATTGTAGGTGTCAAAGCTTTCGCGGTTAGGGTAATCGATGCCCATGTAGCGACACCATTTGTTATGAACTTTTTTGCTGATGATGGTGAACGTTCCTTCCGGGGTTTTGCGGTCTCCCTGGCACATTTTATCTCCCTGATCATCACTACCAAAAACAACCGGGTATGTTACCAGCCACCCTTCAGCATCGTATACCTGTAATTCATAATCGCTCTTATCAATTACAATGTAATAACTGCTTTTGCTATAGGTAGATCCGAAGAATGATGTATTGGTAAAATAAAGTAGGAATAGGACGAAGATCGTTCCGGTGCGGTTCATAGATGTAATAAAGGCTTTTAAAAAGTTTCGGCAGGAAAATTAGGGAATAGAAAATTGCACTTATGGGGTTTCACAAAAAATTATAAAACGGGGTGCAGCAGTGGGCAATCCTACAGTTTCTAAAAATTTACTGTAGTCTTTGAAACTACCGTAAAATAAAGGCTCATTCGGAGAACAATAACGTTTCAAGTCAGCAGAAATGTTTGTTAAAAACAATTTATATTCATTGGTATATCTGTTTATTCTAAGCTGAACTACACCCAGGTTTTTAAAATTGTTGGTATATCGTCAGGAAGTTTTTTGGGTTGCGAAACAGGAAGTAGCACATGTATTACTGCACCTTTATCCTCCAGCCCTTCGGCAAAAATTTCTCCATGATAATTTTGCACGACTTTTTTACAAATGGCTAACCCAATACCTGTGCCTGGATACTTACCTCCACTACTAAGGCGTTGAAACATTGTAAAAATCTGTTCAGCATATTTTTGGTTAAAGCCAATACCATTATCCTGAAATGTTATTTCGTAGTAACGAAGTTTATCATCAAGGTTAGCATGCGATTTCATGTCTTTCTTTGTAAGCTTTCGCGAAGCTATTTCGATTACAGGAGCAACATCAACTTTTGAAAATTTAAGTGAGTTATGAATAATGTCGTAAAAAAGTTGACCCATCTGGAAAGGAACAGCTTCTATTTCAGGAAGCTCATGTGTTATTACCTTTGCCTTTTTCTCCTCAATGAGTAATTCAAAATCAAAGAGCGTGCATTTTAGTATTTCATTCAAATCCGTTTTTAATATTAATTTTTCGTAATTAGTTACGCTTGCAAAGTTGAGCATCTCTTCTATAAGTTTACTAAGACGGACAGATGAACTATCAATCTTTTCAAGATATTTTTTTACTTCATGTGCTTTAAGTTTTGTTTCATTTTGAAGTAATATTTTTGAGAAAATTATAATTTTTCGCAAAGGTTCCTGGAGTTCATGACTTGTTATATGAGCAAACTGGTCTAATTGCATATTTGTTTGCTCTAACTCTAACGTAAGTTTCTCGATAGTGGATTGTAATTCTTCTTTTGTCACTTCTGATTGAACATCGACAGGTTGTTCAGCTTTTGAAGGTGTTCCTTTTATTTGTTTAGACACTTTTTTTGATGCTGTTTTCTTTACAGGTTTTGATAAGTTCTTTTGTGAAGTATTTTTTTCAGCGCTCTTAGTCATTGTTAATTGTTTAAGTAAAATGCACCTCGAAATTAATGTTTAGGGTTGTCCATGCAATTCAAACCATTCACTAGTAAGTTTGTTCAAAGCCGTTTCATTTTAAAGAGTTGCTGATAACTTCTCTTTTAAGCCTCATTATTTTTTACAGGGGTGTTACTATTGGATTGTTCTGAAGTTAAAAAATCGTTTTGCCTGTCGATAGAAGCTCTTGTCTTAGGCAGGCATTCGGGGTAGTTTGTATAAATAAACTCAACCAGTTTTTCGCGGATAAAACAACGCAAATCAAAAGCGCTGCTTGAATTTGTAGCGCTCATTAATGCCCTCACTTCTATGGTCTGTTCGCTGGTGTTGGTTACCTGGATGGTGCCTACACGTTTGTCCCATAATTCGCTCATGTTTAGCAGACGGGCAAACTCCGTTCGGATGGCATGCATGGGTGCATTGTAATCAAGGTAGATAAAAACAGTTCCAAGTATTTCAGCAGTCTTCCTGGTCCAGTTTTGAAAAGGCTTCTCTAAAAAATAATTGATCGGCAAAATGAGGCGGCGTTGATCCCAGATATTTAAAACTACGTAGGTAAGATTAATCTCTTCAACCTTACCCCACTCACCCTCTACTACTAACACATCGTC
>JBBQVY010000016.1:0-41185 GCA_038211085.1 Chitinophagales bacterium
TTATCGGGGTGCAGTCCAAATTGTCGCTACTGTTTTTGAGTTGCCCCGACATTCATGCCGGGGGAAATGTATGAACAAAAATCCACTGGGCTTTAGGCCACGCCCACTTACAGAAACACATTCGGCTAAAGCCCATACAATAATTTTAAATTGATCCCTGGCATGAATGCCGGGGCAATACATGCTGCAATCTGAAATGCACCCTTTTATGGGTATGGGTACCTGCCATACTTCCAGTTTATTTTTACCTCATTTTGTTTCATCTTCTTAGTCAATTATTCAGCCTTTCTTTTACCGTTTTGTCCCGGAGAGTCGTATCTGGTTATTATATCAAAAAAAATTGTTATTCAGTTAGTTATAAGGTAAATTGAGGGTACCTTATTTCATAACCAAAACCAACAAAATGAAGACCCTTATCAAAACAATTATTTTGGCTGCTATTGTACTAGGCTGTTTACCGGCCATTGCTCAAAGTATTAAGGGCAAAGTTACCAGCGAAGGAAGCCCGGTCCCCGGTGCCAGTGTTTCGGTAAAACCTGGTGGTAAAGGCACCACTACAGATAACAATGGAAGTTATCGTATCACTTTATCGCCCGGCAGTTATTCCATAACTTTTTCTGCTACCGGTTTTACTGAAGAAACCCAAAATTTTACGCTTGGCGCAGGTGAAGAAAAAACAATTGATGTTGTTTTAAATATTTCGCGTCTTACCCTTGAAGATATTGTTTTGACAGGCTCAAGAGCATTGCCACGATCTTCTGCCAACACTGCATTGCCTGTTGACAATTTCGATTACAAAACTTTAAAATCTACCGGGCAACTAACGTTCGACAAAGCCATGCAATACAGGGTGCCGTCGTTCAATACAGTAAATACCCCGGTCAACGATGCTACTACGCTGCTTGATCCATATGAAATAAGGAATCTTGGACCCAGCCGCACCCTGGTGCTCGTAAACGGTAAAAGAAAAAATTTAAGTTCATTGTTGTATGTGCAGTTTTCGCCCGGCAGGGGAGAGACCGGCGCTGATTTATCTGCCATACCAACAGATGCAATTAAGAGGGTGGAAATATTACGTGATGGGGCTTCTGCCCAGTATGGTTCGGATGCCATTGCAGGGGTAATGAACGTAATATTGAAAGACAGGTATGAATACAGCTCGCTAACACTTAATAGTGGTGTAACCAGCAAAGGCGATGGTGAAACGTATGGTTTATCTTTTAATAGCGGTGCTAATTTTGCCACCAAAGGTTTTATCAACTATACTATTGATTTTAGCCAGCAAAACAATGCCGTTCGTTCGGGCATTATTGATATACCTACCGAGATAGCAACCTTCGGCGATCCTTCTCAATCTTTAACCAGCGCCGACAACAAGCCGATTGTTGATTACCTGCGGATTTACCCCACCGGTAGGAACACAAATGGTACCGGAGAAATAACCGCTGCAAAATTTAATTACAACTTAGGCGTGCCCATGGGCGAGAACGGCATGTTCTATAGCAATGGTGCCATTGTTGCCAAAAAAGCAATTAGTAACGCCAATTACAGGACACCTTACTGGAGAGGCGATTTTGGATTGCTGCATGCACCAGGAACCACCTATATTGGTTACCAGCCCACCTTTGAAGGCGACCTGCTGGATTATAATGCTACTATTGGTTTTAAGAACGAAAAGAATGGCTGGAAACATGACGTGAGTTTTACCATGGGTGGCAACCAGCAACTGTATACCGTTGCCAACACATTAAACCGTACGCTGGGTGCAGCAAGTCCTACGTCGTTTAAACCAGGAGGCTTTATGTTTACCAACCTGATTGGCAACTACGATGTATCCAAAGCGGTAACTGATAATTTTAGTATTGGTTTTGGTTCTGAAATACGCCAGGAGAGCTATAAGATTTATGCCGGTGACACTGCATCTTATTCAGGTGAAGGAGCCAACTCCTTTCCGGGTGTACGCCAGGAGAATGCTACCACTAACAGCCGTTTTAACTTTGGTGCTTATGTTGATGCCAGCCTTGATGTTTCAAAAGCATTCCTGATAAATGGTACGGTGCGTGGCGAAAAATACAGCGACTTTGGAGAGGCTTTTGTCTGGAAATTATCCAGCCGTTACAAAGTTTCCGGCGACAAGTTTGTGATCAGGGGCTCCGCCTCAACAGGGTTTAGGGCGCCCACTTTACACCAGATATATACGCAGTCCACACAATCTTCTTTTGTGGGGGGAACCATTGCACTTTCAGGCTTGTTTAATAACAGGAGCAAGCAGGCATTTGCACTGGGTATTCCTTTGCTGAAGCCTGAAAAATCTAATAACTACACCGTAGGCTTTGGGCTTAACCCAACTAGTAACCTGAGCTTTACTTTCGACTATTATAAGATCGTAATTAAAGACAGGATCGTTTATAGTTCATCCATTTCGTCATCAAGCCCTAACAGCGCTTTAGGCCAAATATTAAATACTGCGGGTGTTAAAACCATCCAGTTCTTTATCAATGGTATTAAGACAAATACCGAAGGACTTGATGTTGTAGTTAACTATAAAAACATAAGCCTGGGCAATGGTAAACTGGGTATTAACCTTGCGGGAAATTATACGTTGAAAAATGAGATCGTGGGTAGCCCCAATGATCCTGCAGCAATTAAGGCTGGTGGTTCTACCATCTTAAGTACCCAGATTAAATCGTTGCTAACTGAAAGTCGTCCCCGATACAAAGCAGTGCTTGGTATGGATTATAACATAAAAAAACTAAGTATTAACCTGAACAATACCTTGTTTGGTACCACACGTTTCCAGGACCTTGATAATGGTGGAAGTGATATGGAAAACATTCGCCAGGAGTTTAAGGCTGCAGTAGTTACAGATATTAATCTCGGTTACGATTTTACCAATAAGGTCAATTTCTCGTTTACGGTAAACAACGTGTTCAATGTATTACCGATGTGGGAGTTGAAAGCACTTAACCCAGCGGGACAAGCTGTACTAAATAACGCTGCTGCAAAAAATCTGTTAGAAGGTTTCTTAGCATTCAGCGGACGTTATCGCATCCTGGGTTACAATGGCAGCCAGTTTAGCCAATTGGGTACCATCTTCCAGGCATCGTTTAACTTTAAATTCTAATAAAAATAAATGTGAATATGGGTTGGCTTTAACCGGCCAATCCATTATTATTTTACTGCTTTTTCAAATTTTAATTGATGGATTATGGCTATGTATGATAATCAGAATACGGTTGAAAAGTCGTTTGATATCAACTATATTTCTGAGCATTTAATCCAGGCGCAATGGGCCGAGTTTGTTGAGTTGAAGAAAACGATTTTTGCATTAGCACAACATTTTAAAAGGCCGGTTTCAATTTTAGATATTGGCATTGGCAATGGAAGAATACCCATGCACCTGTGTGGCGTTAAAGAAATGTGGGACCTGGTGGCCTGCTATGATGGTACCGATAATGCAAAGTCGTGTATTGACATAACAAATGGCAACATTAAAAAATATGGCATTGCCGATAAAGTTTCGGCAACCATTTTTGATGCATTACAATTGAACGAATGGAAGAAAAAATACGACATGGTTATTTGTACCTGGTTTACGCCAGGCAATTTTTACCCGGATGATTTTGACTTTGCAAACTATGCCCCAACACATCCACTTGATCTTACTGAAAATAAAAAGTTCACGCACATTTTCTCAAGTGCATATAACCTGCTTTTACCGGGTGGCAAGTTGGTATTAGGAGCATGTTATAAAGACAATACCTCTACAAGATTAAAGCAGGAGGAGAGTTATGGTAAGATGGGCATGCACGTGATTACAAATGAAGCTGATAGCTTTACAGCTACAAAAGAAGGCTTTTGGTCGCAACGGTTTACCAAAGAAAAAATGTACAACTATACAAGCTTTGTAAAGAAAGAACAGGTAGCTTTTACTGACCTTGATACTTACCAATATGCTATGCAGGTAACCATCACCAAAGTATAATTTCGCCATAAAAAGATTGAAACTCCTTATATTGTTTTTCCACTCTTGTTTTGTTCGATAACATATTGCCTGAAACAGTTTAAGTGAAATAACATTAACAGGGTTAACGCGCAATAATTAATCCCCGCTATATGTACCCGTAAAAGATAAATGAGCATTTTTATTAAGACTACAAAGCCATATAGTGTAGAGGTGGCAGATGTAACGATTATCAAACAATATCTTACCAAAATCAAATGATTGAAATCCTCATATTGTTGTAGTCTTCAGCGCCTTTCATCGACTTGGGTTTATAGTTCAATACTTTTGTGTGCCTGTCTTAATCATTACCAAACACTAGTTAAAATATGAGAAAGATTTTAGTGATAGTATTTCTGCTTCTTACACAAATAGTTACCGCACAAATTAATGATCCTGCCATAAGTATCTCTAAGCAGGAACTGCATGATGCGTATTTAATGAAGTATAAAAAAAATAAAACGTCTGGCTGGGTATTGCTAGGTTCGGGCATTGGAATGATACTTGGCGGAGGTATAACTTATGCATCGTATGCTGCACAGGGTTTTAATGGTAAGGCACCCGTTGCCGCAGAAACACTTTTTATTTTTATTGGTCCTGCTGTGTCACTTGTAAGCATACCCTTTTTTATTTCAGCTAAACGCAACAAAACAAAGGCAAATCTTGCATTCAATATGGAAACTCTAGCCCCTGAAAACCAAAAATTTCACCAGTCAAATACCATGGCACTGGCGTTAAAAATTCAATTGTAAGTGTTTCACTTTCTGGGCGGATAGGTTACTTTCTTTTACTTAAAAGAACAGAGAGAAATCAGGTAGCATTCGTTATTCCGTTAAGAGAATGGTTTAGGTAGCGGTTCAAAAATAATTTCTTTTTAAATTCATTCTTTAAGTGCTAATTAACGGCGTATAAAGTAAAATTTGATACGTTAAACTTGCAAGTGTCCGTCAATTCATCATAAAATGATAGCTTTCACATTATAATATAAATTTTAGTTTGATGGAAAAACAAAAAAATTACAAGTTGGTAAGAAACGTTTTAGTTGGTATAATTTTCCTTAATTGTGTGTTAGCCATTGTGCTTATAAGAAAATTGTATTGGACTTACCCTCACCCAACTAAAAATGCCAGCAGCCGTATTTTATACTTTTTAGAAAGGCAGCAATACTTTGAAGTGTTTCCGAAGGACAGTAATTCCATAATTTTTTTAGGTAACAGCTTAACACAAAACTTTGAAGTAACGGAGCTTTTAAGAGACATTAATATAAAAAACAGGGGTATTTATGGGGACTATACTATGGGTGTTTTAAATAGAATTGATCCTATAATACAAACGCATCCTAAGAAAGTTTTTATAGAGATTGGCCTTAACGACCTGCTGCATAGCATACCGAGGGATACAGTTCTGAAAAACTTTCAAAAAATAATTGATACGCTTCAGGCAGGTAATAGTCATACAAAAGTTTACGTGCAAAGTTTGCTACCTATAGCCATCACAGGCGAGGCTGCAAACCTGCCGCATATAAACGAGGATATTGTTTTTTTAAATGAAAATCTTAAGCAATATGCACTTCAACACAAAGCCACCTATGTTGATTTACATTCCAGCTTTGCATTAAACGGAACGATAAATCCAAAGTACTTTATAAGCGATGGTGAGCACATTAACGGCCAGGGATATTTGCTATGGGCCGATTTGGTAAAGCCTTACCTAAGGCAATAATGGTATTCATTCATAAAACCAAATACTATTTCTTTGACAAATAGGGTCAAGACTGATTTTACAATGGAAATAGCCTATAGACTATACTCCTGCAGGGTTTTTAGCATGGGTTTCAAGCAGGCATTCCTGAATTTTTTTAGCTAAATCTGAAACAAAAGGTTGATGTAAAATTTGTCGGCGGTCCTCCTGGTCTCCGGGTATTTCGTGCATTATTATTTTTCCATCAATTTGCTCCTGCCATCCCAGGGCAGGCTCCGCAGCGAATATTGAAGACCTGAAAATGATCATTTCACCTGCATATGATTTTAGTTTGTGTTTTTGCAGCATTGTATGATTATGGTGTAAATAATAGTCTTTTGCCAGCACCGTTGGCAAAGGAAGACTCATTTTAATCAGGAATCGGGCAGTTGCTTTCCAATACACTGCATGATACAGGTAGGCCTTCAGGCACTTCATTCTAAAAATAGCCTCTCTGCCAACGGCAGTTACTATAGATGCATTAACATTTAAATGCTGTTGAATTCTTTTTATGGATTCTTTGCGGGGTGAGCTCTTTACTGCTACCCTTTTTCTAACGTAACCTGGCGAAACGCCGTTGATGTTGGCTAAAAAAGCAACTTTTTCTCCTGCAATTTTTAATTGATGCGCCATTTCAACAGCCAATGTTGCCCCAAAGCAATAGCCCCCTAAATAATAAGGTCCGGTTTTTTGTATTTCCTTAATTTTTTGAAGGTATAAGGTTGCCATCTTTTCAATATCGCTTACCGGCGGTTCCTTTCCATCCAATCCACGTGGCATAATAGCATACACGGGTTGATCATCGGGTAACAATTCTGCCAACTCTTTATAGAACAAAACGTCGCCGGCGCCAGCATGCATTAAAAAAAAAGGTGGTTGTATACCAATGGTTCTAAATGGTACCACAATGTCAGAGGTCTTTTTATCAACGGGTTTGGTAAGCAGTTCTGCCAATTGCTCAACCGTAGGCACTTTTACCAAAACCGATACAGGAAGCTGTTGGCCGAAATGCTTTCGTATAAGGTTGAATATGCGGGCTGCCTGTACGGAGCTTCCACCTAATTCAAAAAAGTTATCGTTCACCTGAATATTCTGTATGCCCAGCGTGGATTGCCACGTGTCAATTAAAATCTGTTCAGTTTGGTTTGCTGGCCGTGTAGGTTTTTTTTCGTGAATAACTTCATTTTGTCGGGCCAGTAATGCTTTGCGATCTATTTTTCCGCTTGATGAAAGGGGAAACTGTTTTAAAAACTCAAACGAAGAAGGCACCATGTATTTCGGCAACCGTTCAGCCAGGTAAGTAGCCAACTTTGTTTCAAGCCATTTATGAATGTTCTCGTATGTGCCTTCGTTGTTTGGGGCTGAACCAGTAAAGTCTTTAAATTTAGCATCGCCTGTATTCTCCAATATTTTATCGTACAAAGGCAATACAAAACAAATGAGTTTTTTATCGCTCTCCCCCTTGGCAAGTACGCAACTGTTGTTTACATATTGCATGGAATTAATCACGCTTTCTATTTCGCCTAACTCAATGCGGTAACCCGAAATTTTTACCTGGTTGTCAATCCTTCCGCAATAAGCAAGGTTACCATCGGTCAGCCATTTACCCAGGTCGCCTGTTTTGTACAGCCGTTTCCATTGCGAATTTTTTATCGGGTTTTCAATAAATTTTTCGTTGGTTAGCTCTGTACGATTTAAATAGCCTTTTGCCAAGGTTAGGCCGCCAATACAAATCTCACCGGTATCAGATGCCTGCAGTCCTTCGCCATTATCATTTAAAAGATAGATCGCTGTTTTTTCTATGGGCCCACCTATAGGTATTTCGCTACTCTGGTTTTGTAAGTCGCTCAACCAAAAACTATAGGTAGTACATCCAATGGTAGCCTCGGTTGGTCCATAGAGATTGATGATCTCCAGGGGAACATTGTTTTCAACAAAAAAGTCGAAATGGCCAGTGTATAACGCTTCGCCACCAATAACCAATCGTTGCGTAACCCATTGTGCCGGGTCGGTTACAGTGGCAACAAGAAAATCGAGGTGTGCAGGGGTAATATTCAAAAAATCGTAGGGACCATACTTTATAAAGTTTTCATCGTTAAAAGCTTCGGTGCCCGAAGTGCTGCTGATTACAGCTGCCTTGCCTGCTAACATAGGCATAAAAAGCGAAGTAAGTGAGGCATCGAATGTGTTGGAAAGATGGATGTATGAACCAAAAAGATTGTTATTATCATGAATAAACCTTGTAGAATCATTGACCATGTAATGAAACATTGCGTCCTGTTCTACCATCACTCCCTTTGGCCTGCCGGTTGAACCTGATGTGTAAATGACATAAGCGATGTCGGTAGGATCGATTGACAGTGAAAGATTATCGCCTGGCATTTTGCTAATCTCTTCAAAACTTCTCTCAAATATTTCAACTACCTGTCCGTTATATGAAGCCAGCTTTTGCCGGGTGGCTGCGGTTGCAAACAGGTGCGTTGCCTGTAAGTCTTCCAGCATAAATGATATGCGGTCTGCGGGATGGCTGGGATCTAAAGGAACATAAGTGGCGCCTGTCTTAAATATCGCCAGCATGGCAATCATCATCTCAATACTTTTATCAATAAAAACGGGTAAAAACTGGTTTTTTTCAACACCCAGTTGCAATAAATAATGTGCTACCTGGTTAGCCCGGTGGTTAAGCTCAAAAAAAGTAATTTGATGCCTGCCGTATACCAGGCAGGTTTTGTTTGAATGTGTTTCAACCTGTTTTTCTATTAACTCTATAACGGGTTGAAAATGCTGTAGTGGTATAGTGTCACCGCTGTCAGTCTTCAAAAAATTGGAGGCTTCGGGGTTTAGAACAGAAGGATGCATATGCAGTTATTTGGGAATACAATCTACAAAAACTGCCATAAAGTAATAATTTTTAAAGCCAAATACGAATCAGGTAAGCTAATGATTAATAGAGGCAAAATTCTGATTTTGCATATATAGTGATGGGGAGAGACTGATTGTTGCTTGCAGGAATATGCATTCCTGGGACAAATTACTTGCTAACAAGGTAAGTCTTCGTACACTTAAAATGTTCTGCAAGTAGGTTGGACGAATAATTGATCGGTTACAAATTGCTATCAATCCATTTCAGATATTGACTGAATTCTCTTTAGTTTTTAGTTATGAACTTCATCAAAAATATTTCAATCGGATTCAGTTGACGGGCAGACAGTCATAAAATACCAGCACAGCAATAAAGCCGTTAATGTTGGCTGCCATTTATAAACTATCACCCTTTTATGTGCGTCTAATTTTTGTCACAGCAGGTTCTTTCCGCATAGCTTTGTATGTGGGGTAAGAGACCCTACGGCAGGGCCAATGCCGGGTTCCCTGCCTTGCATAAAATAACTTTAGAAAAGAAACCGGCAAGGCAAAAAATATTTGCATTTCTCAACCAACATTTTTACTTTACTCTCTGCCTCTTCTTCTATTTCCAATTTTTTTGAAAACAAAAACCACTGCGATGCCACACAAGAAAACAATCCTCGTTTTTGCCTGTCTTATCTTACTGGTAACTATTTTTACCGCACAAATCAATAAGGAAAAGCCTGATAGAAAAAAAAGCTCCAGCTATATGCCTGTTATTGAAGAGCCGCTGGAAGAAGTGATGGCGAAAGATAAAGCGCAAAAGAGCGAAATCATGGAACGCCAGATGAAGCTGCTGAATGAGAGGTATGACCTTGCTAAAAATGTAACCTCCGAAGTAACTATGAGCAAAGGAAAGCCTTTGCCCGTGGGACCAACCGCAAGATTGAACGGATTAACATGGGAGCAACTTGCAGCCATGTTGCCCGATGCAATTAAAGAAAAAAACATTTTCCCTTATCTGCCGCTACCACATCCCAATCACCCGGTGGGTGGAATGATATTCACACAGGCGCAAATTAAGTTGCTTCCCCGCCTAAAGCGTTTCGACCTTGATTTTGATTTGCCCGACCATTTTTTACCTGAATTTCCATCTCCCATTTTTTTTAACAACACATAAGGAACTGGGCGATGTGTCGCAGGGCCAAGTGATTACCATTGATAACTACTATGATTTATTCAATGGCTTATTAAACCCAAAGCAGCTGGAAGGTCTGCGGCTTTTGGTTACGCAGTTTCCCCAACAACAGTTTAACACTACTGCAGACAGGAAAACTGAAACTCCAAGTCTTGGAGTTACCTGTTTTGATTGTCACTCAAACGGTAACACTTCGGGAGCCACGCATTTGGTGGGAGACATTCGTCCTCAGGAAAAGAGAAACCGAATTGAGACACCTTCGTTGCGAGGAGTGAATATTCAGCAGTTGTTCGGCTCGCAGCGAGCATTGAAAACTGTTGAAGACTTCACTGAGTTTGAGCAACGTGCTGCATACTTCGATGGCGACCATTTAACGGCAGCAAAAAAAGGTGTAAACCCGCTCGAAAGAGGAAGCCAGGTGCATTTCATGAGTGAGTTTCAGGAGATACTTGATTTTCCGCCTGCCCCCAAGCTTGATGTGTTTGGCAACCTCGACCCAGCAAAAGCGACTCAATCAGAATTGCGTGGGGAAGCATTATTTAACGGTAAGGCAAAATGCGCAAGTTGCCATGCACCACCTTACTACACCGATAATAGCATGCACGATTTGCAGGTGGACCGATTTTACAAAATGCAGATGACAAACGGGATGCTTATACGTGCTGAAGGCCCGATAAAAACTTTTGTACTCAGGGGAATAAAAGACACGCCTCCATATCTCCACGATGGTAGGCTGCTTACTTTGGAAGACACGGTTGAATTTTTCAACCTTGTGCTTCAGTTAAAACTAAAGAGTGAAGAGAAAAAAGATATTGTAGCATTTATGCGGCAGTTATAAGAATTTATTGTCGTAGCAGGATCTTCAAGAATAGCTTTGTGTGTGGTGAGAGACCCTGCGGCAGGTCAAAAAATAGAATGATGTGGCTAAAACCCGCGTTTTAAATAATAGATGATTAAGGTTTCCGAGACTACATCAAGGTAAATCTGTAAAGGATAATTGTTTGGTGGAAAGATTAGGTAAAAGAAATAAGTGGTAAGGTGCGTATATTAATACGATGTATGTCACTAAAAACAACATCCTGCTTAAATTAAAGTTTGCATGACTTTGCCGACGTTGCCTTACCCTATTTTTAGCACATTGAAAGGAACACAAAACCCATTCACAAACCCAACCTTGGAAAGAGTTAAAAATGCCAATACTCAGCCCACCCACTTTGGTTTAGTTGCCCGTACCTGATATCCTGGCGGGCAGATAAGACCTTCTCAAATAAGTGCTTGTACTGTTCAAAATAAGGTGGACAGTGAAAACGGAGAAAAGGATTAAGATTAATTAATGGTATTGATAATTCTAAAAACAGATTTTTTTTCTATACTACCTTTTTCATAATCATGAAGCAGTTTGGGTAATAACAATCATGATTACAACTAACCGATATCATATTTCTTGTTGCAATAAATTAATAACCTTGCTACCAAGGGTTCGATCTGGTTTCGGGCTAAGTATTGTAGTAAAGAATGATTGATTTAAGTAATCCATTGTGAATAAATAATAAGTATAAAATGAAAGCATCCTGTTTGCTATTCGGAATATTTACAATACTGCTGTTGTCCTGTAATAATAATTCACCACCCCACAAAATCATCAAATGAGGTCACTAATAATGTTAATCAAAAAACTGCAATTATGAAAGGATTTAAAAGCGACATCCAAAAGGATGCCCAGGAAAACAATGATTTCCGTAAAGTATTGTATACAAGTAAGCATCTTCAACTTGTACTCATGAGCCTAAAGGTTGGCGAAGATATTGGAGAAGAAACTCATGAAAGCATTGATCAGTTTTTCCGGTTTGAAGATGGTAACGGTAAATGTGTAATTGACGGAACAGAATACAATGTAAAAGATGGTGATGCGATTGTAGTACCTGCCGGTGCAAAGCATAATATTATAAACACTGATGCTACAAAAGCATTAAAAATGTATACTATTTATGCACCCCCAAATCATAAAGATGGTACAATAAGGTCTACGAAAAAAGAGGCAGAGACCAACCCGCCCAAATTTGATGGAAAAACCACGGAATAAATTTTCCAATTCAATAACATAGCAAGAACAAAAAAAATTGAAAAATAATTCGAATAAAAATCTTCAGACGGAAGTAGACGCTTGTTTTTTATACAATAAATTAGCCGAAGCGGAAGCTGATGCTACTGTGGCCAGTGTGTTCAGGCAAATGAGTGAAATTGAGAAAAGCCATGCCGAAGCTTTTTTAAAAAGAATAACCCCGGGCAAAACAGTAACCATGCCTGCACCGTCTGCTAGAGCAAAAATGCTCAACCTGGTGGGTAAAGTTTTTGGGTACGATTATGTGTTGGGTGTATTGATGGATACAGAAAAGGCGATCTCCACAGCTGTCATCAATGCTAAAAATAAAAGCAAACTACCCATAACCGGTACAGAAGCGAACCATGTAAAAATTTTACGCTCCTTACTGGAGAATGAAACAAAAGTTACTGGCAGCAATGTTGCTAAGTTTGAAAGCAGGCACCGTTCTGTTGGCGGCAATGCTCTAAGAGCAGCGGTGCTAGGAGGCAATGACGGCCTTGTTTCAAATTTTAGTTTGGTAATGGGTATAGCCGGTGCAACTGCGGGTGGTTCCGGTATTTTATTAGCCGGGGTTGCAGGATTATTAGCCGGCGCTTTGTCAATGGCTTTGGGTGAGTGGATCTCTGTAAAAAGTTCGCAGGAACTGCACGAAAACCAGATGCAGCTGGAGATGGATGAACTGGAAACCAATCCTGAAGGTGAAGAAAAAGAATTGGCATTAATTTACATGGCTAAAGGCATTCCGGAAGACCAGGCACATGAAATGGCTAAGGAAATTATGCTGGATAAAAACCATGCACATGAAGTTTTGGTAAAAGAAGAACTGGGCATTAATACCGAAGAATTAAAAGGCTCAGCAATGGAGGCAGCTATATATTCTTTTATACTATTTGCAATAGGTGCAGTAATCCCTGTTATTCCATTTATGTTTACTTCAGGAGTTAGAGCCATTTTCATCAGTGTTATCAGTAGTGCTACCGGTTTGTTTTTGATTGGTTCTGCTATTACCTTATTTACTGGCAAAAGTATTTGGTTCTCAGGATTTCGCCAGGTTATATTTGGCCTGATAGCTGCTGCCATTACATTTGGTATTGGAAAATTAATCGGGGTTTCTTTGGCAGGCTAAATCGTTTATCAAATACAAACTGATAAAGATGATAAGTGAATAATCAGACTAACAAAAATATTTCTACAAGCTATCTTTAATCCCACAATAAAGGCCAACGCACCAGGTCAGGCATATTTGCAAGACACACAAAGCCAACACAACAGCCAACCTTGCAAAAGAGCCTGCCTTGTTCCTGCGCTTCCTGAGACACACCCTATGTAATAGGAGGCAGTACGGAGGTGGACACACCAAGACGAAGGCGAACGTACAACATTCGGTTAGGCAATATGGCGCGGCAACGAATATATTCCGAACTTTTTGTTCGCTAACCGGCTTCAGTTCCAGCAGACAAATAACGCAAGGCAATAGAATAAACAATCAACTTTTATTTATAGATTTAGCTTCATTTACGGGCTTACGATTTTCAAATACCGCATCGCCAGCCGTGGCCATTATAGCCAATGGTACAAGACAACAGTTCAAAGGAGAAACGAGATTGCAAGCCAACTACCGGAAGGGTTTACAATGTGTCTAAGATTACAACAAGAACTCAAATACCATGACAAAAAAAAAGGAGAAATTGGCATCAGAGTTAATCAGTGCAGATAAAATAAAAAATAATCTATTGGAATATCTCCTTCAGAATAAGTCTAAGGAACTATCCGACTTTATTTATGCTTTAGATGAATCATCCATAATAGCCATAACCGACCAAAAAGGAATTATTAAAAAAATAAACAATAACTTTTGTAAAATCTCAAAGTATAGCGAGGAAGAGTTAATCGGACAAGACCACCGCATTATTAATTCTGGTTATCACCCTAAAGAATTTATCCGCGAATTATGGGAAACTATTGCGAACGGAAAAATATGGAAAGATGAATTAAAAAATAAAGCAAAAGATGGCACCTTTTATTGGGTAGATACTACGATTGTTCCTTTTGTAAATGAACAGGGTAAACCCTATCAATATCTTGCCATTCGGTCAGATATTACACTTCGCAAGAAAATTGAAGAGGATATAATAAAACTAAATCAAGAACTTGAAAAATTTATTTTTATATCAAGTCATCACTTGCAAGAACCTCTGCGAAAAATACAGACCTTTATAAATCTTCTGTTAGAAAACGAACATATAAACTTAACCAATAACGGCGAAGACTACTTTAGAAAAATAAAGCAATCGGCCAACCAAATGAGAGCACTTTTGGAAAATTTAATTTTTTTCTCGCGTTCCAAATTCACGATACACAAATTTGAAAAAATAGACCTTAATATAATTATTGAAGAAGTCATAAGCGACCTAAAGTATATTATTAAAGCAAAACACGCAACCATTGAAGCCACCGAACTCTGCTCTACATACATCATCCCTTTCAAATTTCGTCAGGTCATGCACCACCTCATAAGCAATGCACTCAAATTTTAAAAACCAGACATTCCGCTACACATAATAATTAAGAGTAGAATTGTAAAAGGCAGCGAGTTAAATTGCAAAAATATTTCTCCTGAAATAAATTACTGCCATATTACTGTAACCGACAACGGCATCGGTTTTGAACCACAATACAAAGAACGCATTTTTGATATATTTCAGCGTTTGAACAGTAAGGAAGAATATGCAGGCACAGGTATTGGGCTTGCCATCGTTAAAAATATTATCGAAAGCCACAATGGTATCATCACTGCAATAAGTGAGCTAAATAAAGGAGCAAAATTTGATATTTATATTCCTGCAAACTAAAGCAACTCATATTTATTTAGACACCGCTAGCTGATAACATAACTAACAAGGAAAATGAAAAGCATTAACCTTTTGGACAATGACAACCACTGGCTATAACAGGCATTGCTATGGCGGGGCAACGAATTTCCTGGCGGAACGTTATAAAATCCCCCACCTGCAGCAATACTCAACCTTAGTAGCAATTTTAAAATTCCTTTCACCTTCATGTAACAACACATGCATTGCAAAGTCTCTACAAGCCACTGCACATTGCAGCACATTTGCAAGGCACACAAAACCCTGACACAAGGCTAACTTTGCAAAAAGCCGCAATTACCAACACACGGCAACAACCTAAATACTTCAAGGAAATTACGCCAGGCTATGCTAAATCACCCACTAATTAGATTAGCCTACTTTTGACAAGACAATGCAAACCAGTACAGACATAATACATGATTTAAGAGGCGAGAACAACCAGGCCTTTGGCGCATTGTATAAAAACCATTTTGGATTGGTAAGCCGTTTTATAACCAATAACAACGGTACAAACCACGATGCAGAAGATATTTTTCAGGACACGATGATTGCTTTGGTAGCCAAACTCAGACAAGACGATTTTGTATTGGAAGCATCTGTTAAAACCTATATTATGGCAATTGCCAAAAATTTGTGGTTTAAAAAACTAAGGACAGCTAACAGGGAAACAGCGTTTACCGACCTGCACGACAAAAAATTTTATGAAGAAATTAGCCTTGCCATTGAGCAGGAAAAAACTTATTGGGACAAACTTCAAAATTATGTCCACCAGATTACAGAGCATTGCAAAGGCTTAATACATGATATGTTCTTCAAAAACAAGCCTATTGAGCAAATCCAAAAAGACTACGGATATTCCACCAAACACAATGCTCAAAATCAAAAGCACAAATGTGTTGAACAAATAAGAAAAGTAAAAGAACAGGACGACAAAAAAGAAAATTAAAAAATATTTCCCCTCGCGGGTGATTTTTTGAAAGTATTGGTACTTAGGTATAGTATTCACCATTTAAAATATTATACCAATGTATTCAGCAATCAAAAAAATCGCATTTGCAGTTTTGTATTTTACGCTTAGTGTGTTCTCCGTAAACGCACAGAACGCTGCCATGTGGAAAGTTGACAAGGCACACACGTCAGTCAATTTTTCAGTCAATCACTTCTTCTCCTCTGTTACAGGCAAGTTCGCCAGCTTTGAAGGCAACATCAACTTTGACCCGGCAAACCTGCAGGGCAGCAGTGTAAATTTTACCATCCCCGTAAAAAGTGTAAACACAAACGATAGCAAACGTGACAAACACCTGCAATCCGACGCCTTCTTTGATGCAAATACTTATCCTGATATGACTTTTACATCAACAAAGTTTGAAAGGAAATCAGAAAAAGATTATGTGGCTTATGGCAAATTGACCATCCGCAGTATTTCAAAAGACATCGCTTTGCCTTTTAAAATAACAGGCCAAATGGAACATCCAATGATGAAAGGGACCATCATTTTAGGGCTTGCCTCTACTATGAAAATAAACCGAAATGATTATGGTGTGGGTACAGGAAGCTGGGCTACTACAATGGTTGTAGGCGATAACGTAGACATCAATATTAGTATGGAATTAAACAGGATGAAGTGATTAAAAGGGCATGTAAGCACTTACACAGGTAAAACAAAAATGTAAATTTTTAAAAACAAAAATCATGAACACAGAAATTAGTAATTCAATATCGGGAATAAGTAAATCAATATCGGGCGGTATCATTGGTACAATCATTATGACCATCGTAATGATGATAGCCCCTATGATGGGTATGCCAAAAATGTCGCCCCCGGCATTGTTAGCCAGTATGCTGGGCATGCCTTTAATAGTAGGTTGGTTAATGCACTTTATAATTGGGGTAATTTTTGGACTTGCCTACTTGTATTTGTTTGCACCGAAAGTAAGAATTGAAAACATCTTTTTAAAAGGTGCCGTATTCGGTTTTATTGTTTTCATATTTGCTCAAATAATGATGGCAGTAATGGGGGCAATGTTACCAATGCCAACAATGGAAGGGTCAATCATGTTAACAATGATTGGCAGTGTAATGGGGCATATTATTTATGGAATGGCCGTTGCCAGAACAGTAAATTATTAAAGCCATGAATTGCATAAACGACAATTGTAAAAAAGTTACATCAAAATACAGGCTTACCTTCTGTAACATAAAAACAATTATTATGATCGGCTTAGCCATCTACTTGTGGGTGACAAGCAAATAGAAACAAGTATGAACTCTTATATAATTGCGGCTGACGAAGTGAATATTTCGTTAGCTGCATTTTTTGTTATTGCTAATACCAAAAAATTTCGACTTCAAAATCTTATCAAGCCAACGCTGCAAGTAGGCATATTCTAAGGCACACTGCCTTACCACACATAACTCATCCCGGTGACGTCACCGCAACACACCTTGCGCACCAGCAATCCATCCTAATAACTGTTCTCCTTCACTCTTTGCTTTGGATTATCGCTCTAATCCGATTTCCTGAATGGACCACGCGACTTACAAATAACATAGCAACAGAACAACGCATTGTACCAACTTCAGGTAGTTTTGCATAGGCCTTTGTAAAAGCATTAAACATACATTATGGAAATAGGAATTGACAGTTTTGCAGCAGCCGATTTGGGTAGCAATACCAGCAGCGCTGAGGCCCTGAACCTATTGCTGGAAAGAATAGAACATGCTGACAAAGCGGGCCTGGATGTTTTTGGAATAGGAGAACACCACCGCAAAGAGTTTTTAGATTCAGCACCCACTATTATACTTGCAGCAGCGGCTGCCCGGTCAAAACAAATACGCTTAACCAGCGCCGTAACCGTGTTGAGTGCTGCAGACCCGGTGCGGGTATTCCAAAATTTTGCAACACTTGATTTAATATCGAATGGAAGGGCCGAAATGGTTGTAGGCCGTGGTTCGTTTATTGAAGCTTACCCGTTGTTTGGTTTAAACCTGGATGACTATGATGAACTGTTTATAGAAAAGCTGGAGCTGCTGCTACAAATACGCGATCAGGAATTTGTTACATGGTCGGGCAAGTTTAGGCCGGCTTTAAAAAACCAGCCTGTATATCCTCGTCCCCTTCAGCAACAATTACCTGTATGGCTTGGCGTGGGTGGCACACCTGAGTCCTTTGCCCGTGCGGGTACGCTAGGGTTGCCATTGATGGTTGCCATCATAGGCGGCGAAACGCATCGCTTCAGGCCGCTTGTAGACCTTTACAGGGAAGCCGGAAAGCGGGCAGGGCATGCACCCGAAAAATTAAAAGTTGGATTGCATTCCATAGGGTACGTTAGCAATACCACTGAAGAAGCCATTGCAGATTTTTATACCGGCTATGCCGAAATATTTACCCGTATTGGAAAGGAGAGAGGTTGGCCACCTGTTTCAAAAGCTCATTTTAATGCACAAAATGGTCCAACCGGTGCATTACTTGTTGGTTCACCCGAAGAAGTAGCTGAAAAAATATTGAGGCATAGCAAAGCACTGGGCGGTATATCAAGAGTAACTTTTCAAATGGACAATGCAAAACTGTCGCACCAAAAGTTGCTGCACTCCATAGAGTTGCTCGGCAGCAGGGTAGCGCCGATTCTAAGAAGTTAGAAAGGAGGTGCAAACACCGGAAGGATACTGCCTGGAAATGACAACTGCATACATGTTTTGTTGAGATGTATTGGAAAACTAAGGTTGAATAGCCCATGCCAGGCCATCAGGTATGCCACCAACATCCAGGTGATTGATAACCTCCAAAGTTTTGAGATTTATAACTGCTATGTAATTATCGGCTGAACAAGCCACAAAAGCACGGGAACCATCAGCATCCATAAGAATGCCTGCAGCACCTTTGCCAAGTTTCAACCGTTTTATTTCTTTACGTGCATTGGCATCATAAATAGTCAATTCACCTGTCTGCAGGCTGGAGATGAAAACCATCCTTCCATCAGGTGTAAACTTTAGCCGGTTAGCACCCATAACTTTTGCATCAACTTTTGTTGCTAGTTTTTTTGCTTCAAGATCTATTATAGAAATGGTTCCATCTTCGCTTGCTGCGGTCCAGAGTTCGGTGCCATCAGGCGACACATCAAACCCTTCTGAACCCCTGGCAGTCTGCACTAAAGTTTGCATCCATTCTTCGCGGGGTTTTGCATTTGGAGGCGCCATTGCTGCAGGCTTTACCAGTTTGTTTTCAAGAATGCTGACAGTTCCCGAGGCTATGTTTGTGGTGTAAATTTTTTTGCCATCAGCAGTAACATAAATCATGTGGGTTCTCTCCTGGCCTGTTCCCATACTCCAGTCAAGTTTTTTTGTTACAGGGTCGTATCGGCCAACAGCTTTAGAACCTTCTGCAGTAAACCATATTTTGCCATTAACAAAGGTTATATCGTGCGGGCCATAAAGTGGCCTCGTATCAATATTTGCCAGCGCCTTTTGCGCAACAAGATCAATCACATTTATCTCATGCAGGCTACCGCCTCCATAAATGCAAACGTATGCGGTACGTCCGTCTGCAGAAGCTACCATTTCGTGTGGGTCTTCGCCAACAGGTATTTGGGTAACAATCTTTAACGTTGTGGGATCTACAATAGCCAACGTGTGATTAGCTTTTGAAAGTGCCAGCAGCGACCGCTTAGGTGTTGCCTGTGCATTACATTCAATTGGAAAACAAACAAATTTTAGAAAGAAAATATTCAGTGCAACGAGCAAAAACAGGCCAGGTCTTACTGTCATATTCTTAGTTTTTGGTTGATAAAAAATCTATTATGCGCATTTTTTTTTAATACCGCTAGTTCGGTAGGTAAAGCTTCTCCCTCGTGTTTTGGATCACCATAAAACGCGTTTCTCAAATTTAAGAAATTAAAGTTTATGCTGCATCGCGGGCAATCTGCGGGTGCATCTTAAATTGTCGCTTATTAATTATGTCGCCGGTAGCATTTCATATGCTAGTCGTTGCTAGGTACGAAGCAATCGCCCTGCACAATCATGTTTACAAATGGTTATGGATTGCTTCGTCAAACTAAGAAAGGAGCCCAATGACAATTTTTGAAACAGATTAAATGTAAAAGGAGAAGATTGTATAAAAAATCACTTTGAAGATGAAGGACAAAATTCAATATTTTATTCCTTCAACTTATTAAATATCAAAACTAATACTCGCTTTTTCACATCAGTTATTGCATAAGGGACATCAGTCGGTTGGGTGCCAAGCGTAGCGTCGGCATTCCAAAACATGCGAAGCAGTTTTGGAAACAAGCGGGTGGAGTCCCGTTGCAGTAACGAAGCCCTGCGGCTTGAGCTTTGATATGAATTGTAAAAGATTTTGCAAACAATCTACCTAATCCAATTAAAGGATTTATTTAGGGTCATTTTTAAAGAACCTTTTTGAAACCCAAAAAATAACCACTCGCAATGAGAATGCGAGTTTGAAATGCACCCCAATCTGCTGTTGCAATCTTCAGCGTTCGTTTTCAATCAACATTTGTTCCTTTCTCTTCTTGAAAAAAGGAAGATAATTTCATTGAAGAGCTATTTTGTAATTTATAACGAATGATCTCACCCTTCACCAGGAAATAAGAAAGATCCAAGGCTGCTGAGTAGCCTTTTTTTAGTGCCTATCACTTGATCAATAATTAATAGCTCCGCAAACGGATTCTAATATTATTTGATGACCGTAATGGCTACAGAAGCGGTATCAATTCCCTTTGTGAAACGGCCTTGAGAACCGCCGCCTGTTTTCCACACATTAGTTAATGATTGTTTGGTTGAATCGTAAGCAATGTTCCTGGCCCTCACGGAAATAATATAAACACCTGCTGCATTAAAAGTACCCGTGTTGACTTTACTTGTTGTAAGTGCATAGGTTAGATTAGCCTCTGAAGCTGGGGTAAACGTCCAGTTACTGGCATTGGCTTTTGCTTTTGCATTAAGTGTAATGCTTACACTTTCACCTACAGAAGCCTGGGTAACCGAGGGTGTCAATGTAATTTGTGAAGGCTCGTTGTCTTTTTTACAGGCTGAAAATCCCAACAGCAATAAAGCAATAATGGCTTGTCTGGTTTGTCTCATAATCTTGTATTTAATTTTTAAAAGGGAAGGTTTAAGGGTTGTTTTCACACACCGCAATGTTTGTATTATAGCAGATGCAAGTTGAAATATGAGCGTTGGGTGAGATGGAAAACTTTTATTGAATTACTCTTTAGATTAGGAAGTTCATTCTTAAAATTTGTGTTTGTAGGATTCGCACCCTGACAACAGTTCTTGCATAAGGGATATCACCCGGTTGGGTGCCAGGCAAAGTCGAAGTCATTCGAAAACATGCGAAGCAGTTTTCGAAAAAAGCGAGAGGAATCCCGTTGCAAGAACGAAGTCATTCGACTTGAGCTTTGAAATTAGCATCTAGTTATTTTGCTAAGTAAAACCTAATCTAATAAACTATAAATAAGTAGTCTATTGGAGTATAACTACCTGTGCAAGACAGCACCTAACATGCACTATTGGATTATAAAAGCAGGTGAGTTTTTTGGAGTTTTAAGACTGTGCTTACATATAATACTTGTGAGCCATGTACACCATCCGGGAGGTGTAGAGTATGATATTATTTAATTGAAAGAAACCAATTTTTGTAGAAGAATTAATTTTATGCTTCTTTCATTGCTTCATTACTTACTGCCGTATCTAAGTAAGTTGTTTGCTCATGGATCTTTGCGTCTTGAAACCGATAAACATCACAGTAGGTTTGATTGTATGGCTTGCCTGTTTTGGTTGTTGCCTTGCCCATGCTTTCCACCACCACAAAATCTCCTTCGCCAATAATGTTGGTGATGGTAATTTCTGGAAAGCTTTCCAATTCCGCCATTTGCATTGTTTCTAAATAGGCTTCCTTACCGGTAAGGGTTCCGTAGCCAGGAATGTTCCAGCGAATATCGTTGGCAAGATGAGCTTCGTAAAATTGCATATCCCCTTTTTCAAATGCGGTGTTTATTTCCTGAAACAATTCTTTGTTGTTCTTTTTCATGGTATTAAAATTTTAAATAAAATTCACAGCCTCCCTTTTTGAATGCCAATGATTGTATTTATTGAATAATGGTGGAAAATTATTTTTCCAGTATTGTTTTCAAATTGGTAAGACTTATATCCATATCCTTTCCCAGCATTCCTGTTACTAAAGGTATCATGATGTTCATTGGATAGGGCATGCGGCTGCTTGTGCTCCATCCTATTTTTGTTTGCCCATCCGTTACGGCTTTTACATCCATTTGCAAAGTGCTAACCCCTGCAAAAGGCCGTACAAAACGAACATCGCTCACCACCATTTCCCCTTCTTTTATAGTTGTTATTTCCTGCTCTCCTTCACCGGCTTTTTTATTGCCATTCCAGCCATAAATAAAACCAACATTGCCATCAACGCCCTTAAAATCTTTTTTCATCTTTGGGTCCGTCATCACCCATTTGTTATAGTAGTCCTGGTTTTTAAGAAAACGTATGTAGTCAAATACTTTTTGCTTCGGCACATCAATAATTGTTTCCCTGTACAAGCGATAGTCTTTTTTAGAAATGGCTGCTATAAATAAAAGCAACCCAATGAGTGCGGCAAAAGTCAAAACGATAATTAGGATGATGCTCATGATTTTATTTTTACGTAAATTTTAATGATTGTTTTTACAGGCATTTATGCTTCTATTCTGTTGTAAAATTCCCCTTTACTATCGGGGGTAATTGTGATGAAGCAACAAGTTTCAGCCAGCCGTTTTAAAGATAGAAAAACTGGGTTAATCTGTGAATGCATCAGGCAAAGAATTTAATAATGATATCAACCAACCGGGGTGAAACATGACTCCTATATGAAGGTTCCCGGGAAAATGGCAAGTGTTGTTTTCGGCGCTGGACCAAAATCAAAAGGAGGCTTGCCTTCGTGTGCAGGCATATTGCCAAAGCTTATGATGCCGCTGGAAAATTCGCTACCAAAAACTGATTTGTAGAAATTGACCGCCTCTTCAGTTTGAGTTGAGATAATTAGATAAATACTTACGCGTGCCATTGTATAAGGTCTTACCAATAAAATAAGGTTGTAAAAAATTTACTGCTTTTGCGTACGAAAAGAAATTGGTAAATATTATTGAAACACAGGTTTTGAAAAATTTGTATTCACCGTTTTTTGACTGTTGGCTTTACCTGCTTGCAGCTTGCTTCTCTTAAGGTAAAACACATACGAAAGTACGCCCAGTGTTAGTGGCAAGGCCATGAAGGCATAATTAGCAACCGGGCTGCCTACCGCAATTAGGGAATAAGTAGCGCCAATCAAATCAATAAACAAACCGGTATACGCCCACTCTTTAATCCGGGCATGGATAGGCAGCAATATGGCTAACACACCCAGCACTTTAGCTACACCTACAAAAGGAATTAGATAAACGGGATAGCCAAGTCCATCATGCATGCCGGTAACGGCGATTGGCATTACTAATATGTCGGGTATAGCTGAACCCAGCATAATAAATGCAAATAATGCTGTAAAAATCCAGTAGAGCAGATTAATCTTTTTCATGATTTTTATTTTTATGGTTTATAAATGAAAGTAAAAGAAGGAGGTATTTTTATTTCAGAGCAGAGGGATCCATCCAGATTATTTCCCAAATATGACCGTCTAAGTCTTCAAAGCTGCGTCCGTACATAAAGCCGTAATCCTGCAGCGGCCTTGTTTCGGCGCCACCGTGCTGCAAAGCCCTGCCCACCAGCTCGTCAACAGCATTGCGACTTTCGGCTGACAGGCAAACCAGTACTTCTGTAGCTGCCCTGGCATCTACAATTTGTTTTTTAGTAAACTCACTAAATTTTTTATGTGTCAGCAACATCACATAAATGTCGCTGCCAATAACCATGCAGGCGGCGGTGTCGTCGGTAAATTGCTGATTAAAGGAATATCCCAAACCCTCAAAAAAAGGAATGGATTGCTGTAAATTTTGAACCGGCAGGTTTACGAAAATTTTAGTAGACATAGTTTTAATTTTTTATTGATGGATGTTAGAAGGGTGATTAAATGAACCTGGTTTATACTCTATTCCATTTTAGTTTTGTTGATACAAAGCTATCTTGCACTACAGATAGGTAAGGGGGGCAAACAGGACGAATAAGAGGTGAATTACGACTTTCAGACGCAGCTTTAAAATTATTAGCTTTTTGCTCAATAGCTTGTCTGTACAATTACAAAAGCATTATGAAACAGGTTGCCATTTTAATTCCGCAAGATGCTGTATTGGCCAGTATCGTAGATGCCCGAACTATGTTTACCGGTGCCAATGAATTTTTGCAGGCGGCCGGCAAAGAGCCGCTATTTAACATTCAGTTGGTAGGGCTTACCAAACAGGTAAAGTTGAACAATGGCCAATTCAGCGTTTTTACCGACGCTTTGTTAACGGAAAATGCACACACAGATCTTGTGCTGATACCGGCCATCAGCGGCGATTTAAAAAAGACCATTGACAAAAATAAAGCGCTCATTCCCTGGATAGTAAAGGCACATCAGCAGGGTGCAGAAATAGCCAGCCTTTGTGTGGGTTCTTTTCTGTTGGCTTCAACAGGATTATTAAATGGAAAGCAATGTTCCAGTCATTGGATAACGGCTTCGCTCTTTCGCGAAATGTTTCCGCAGGTAGTTTTGGTGGATGGCAGAATTGTAACGGAGCAAGGCCGCATCTACTCCAGCGGCGGCGCTACTTCGTACTGGAATTTACTATTACACCTGGTTGAAAAATATGCAGGCCGGAGCATTGCCATAACTGCGGCCAAAGTGTATGCATTAGAGATTGACCGCAACAGCCAGTCGGCCTTTGTTATGTTTCGTGGACAAAAAAATCACGCAGATGTGCCCATTAGGGAGGCGCAGGATTTTATTGAAAACAATGTAACAGAAAAAATTGCGATTGAAGATCTGGCCGTTATGTTTGCTATTGGTAAGCGCCATTTTGAGCGCCGTTTTAAAAGAGCTACAAACAATACACCCAGCGAATATATTCAGCGGGTTAAAATGGAAGCCGCTAAAAAACGTTTTGAAACCAGTCAGAAAAACGTGGCGGAAGTGATGTATGAAGTTGGGTATAATGATGCAAAAGCCTTTCGAACTGTGTTTAAAAAAATTACCGGTCTTACACCAGTTGAGTACCGCAGCAAATACAATAAACTGGCTATGGCTGTAGCCTGATGGCAAACCTTTCTTTCGTTATTTAAAACGCAGTAGTAATAAAAGTTACCTGTTCTCCCGTACCAGTTTATTTTATAAGGAGTGGTGTATAGTTTAGTTATTACATACTGAAATTTATGGTCGTAGGTTTATACCTCACAATATAGTTTATGACCAAATTTTGATGAAGCTATCAGTAGACCTTGCAAATCCTCTGGAGATATACCCATAACTATAAGTCTTACAACCCTCAATAAGAGCTTTGGTAAGTTGTTGGCACACCAGGCTAATTTGTTTAGTTGAAACAAATCTTATATTTACTTAGTGATCATTTTATCTGTCGCTAGAAATATTTCGGATTTTTAAAACCATAAAACTGCCTGCTCGCAATGATTAATTTTTTCAGGATTATCCTTTGCCTATTTTCCTTTTTTTTATTTGTTGCTGTCCCTGGTCTCCATGCGCAAAATTCCCCGCTTTCAAAAGTGTTAACCTTAACGGGTCAAAAACAAGGGGCCCGAGATATTCCGCAGGACAATGGAATTGCAGGAGTTTGGCAAAAACTTCAAAAGTTAAAAACTACAGCAAGTGCATTACATACCCAGGCTCATCCTGATGATGAACATGCGGATTTGCTCACTTATTTAAGTAGGGGAGTGGGAGCAAGAACAGCTTTGCTTGCGCTTAACAGAGGCGAGAGTGGAGGCAATGTGTTAGGCGTAGAGTTCTTTGACCAGTTAGGTTTACTGCGTACCGAGGAGTTTTTGATGGCCGCAAGTTATTATGGTTTAGACGACTTATATTTTACCAAGTTAGCCGATTATGGATTTTCAAAAAAGGTAGAAGAGGCTTATAAAAAATGGGACAGGCAAAAAGTTTTAGGCGAAATGGTAAGGGTTATAAGAACTAACCGGCCCCTTGTTATTATTTCACGTTTTCATGGTTCAGTACGAGATGGACATGGCAACCACCAGGCTGCCGGCGAAATAAGCCAGGAAGCTTTTAGGGTAGCAGGTGACCCTTCTGCCTTTCCGGAGCAAATTACCAAAGAAGGCTTACGCCCCTGGCATGCACTAAAAATGTATCGCGGTGGGGTTAGGGTTACTGAACCTTATACCATTGAACTTAATACAAGTATGTACAGCCCATGGCTGGGCGATACTTACAAGAACTTTTCTTTATTGGGCTATAGTTTTCATCGTTCACAATTTGGAGGTAACCGAAGGGTAGTTACCGGGCCCTTCAAACAATACTATGAGCTATTGCAAAGCCGTATTAGTAGCAAGGATAAGGAGACCAGTTTTTTTGATGGAATAGATACATCCATAAGTGGTATATATAATTTAACCGGGGAAACAGCCCCCTCTGGTGCCCTTCAGTTGCTTGGACAAATAACTGAAGAAGTGACCAATGCTGTAAACGCATTTAATCCAAAGAATACAGCTGCAATCCTACCCTTTTTAACCAGTGGTTTGGCAAAAACAAGAGCTGCTTTAGCATTAGCATCCGGCACACCGGAAGCATCTTTTTTATTACAGGTAAAAGAACGCCAGTTCGAGGATGCTATTAATGAAGCTGCCGGAATTTTTTTACAGGCTGTTGCGGTACCTGCGGCAACAAAAGAAAAGCGGGGTATGTTTGAACCGGAGCCTGTTATGGGTTTTGCTGTTCTGGGACGTAAGTTTAAAGTGGAAGCAATTTTTCTCAACAATAGTTCCGCTACTATTGAGCCACAGTCAATCAAATTACTAGCACCCGATGGATGGACTATTCAAAATTCGCAGGCGATAGCAGGGCCTTTAAAAATGAGCGAGAAGGCGGAAATGAATTTTACTGTTACGGTACCGGAAGATGCTACTTTCAGCCAACCTTATTTTACTCGAAATTCCATTCAGGACAATCAATATACATTACGGGATGCCCGGTATGAAAACCTGCCGTGGAGTGCTCCTGTTTTAAAAATTTCAGCAAGTTTTTTAATCAATAATCAATTAGTGCAGTTGCAGCTACCCGTGCAGGCACGACAGTCTAACCAGCCTTATGGCTATGATAGTTATACTTTAAAAGTAGCACCAGCCATAGCAGTAAACCTGTTACCTGCAATGGGAGCTATACCAAAATCGGGTACAACTAAAACTATTAATACCCAGGTTGAGTTAGTAAACAATTTTGATAGCAGCATCCAGGGTCTACTCAAATTAAAAACACCCGCTAATTGGAAAGTGGTTCCTTCCAGCATACCTTTTTCATTTAATAAGGCCGGGGAAAAAAGTTCTTTTTCCTTCAAGGTAATCATACCTAAGGTAGAAGAGCAAGTGTATAACCTGCAGGCATTTGCGACTGCAAATGGTAAGACGTATAACCAGGGTTACGAAGTAATCAGTCATCGTGATATTGATCAAATCGTTTTGTATCACCCGGCAATTACAACTTATAAAGGCATTGATGTTAAGGTTACACAAGGGCTGAAAATTGGTTATGTAATGGGGGTTGGAGATGAAGTGCCTGCAGGATTAACGCAATTAGGAGCAAAGGTTCAATTGTTGAATACCAGCGACCTGGCGGGTGGTAAATTAAGCCAGTACGATGCAATTTTAGTGGGCACCAGGGCTTATGCAGTGCGGCAGGATTTAAATACTTATAACCAACAATTACTCAATTATGCTAAGAACGGGGGAAACCTTATTGTACTGTTTCAAACTCCCGAATTTGTGCCAGATCGTATGGCTCCATACCCGGCAATATTGCCTGGCAACTCTGAAGAAGTTTCGGAAGAAGATTCGCCGGTTACGATTTTGAATCCCAACCATAAGGTTTTAAATGTTCCCAATAAAATAACACAGGCCGATTTTAATAACTGGGTAGAACAAAGAGGATCCAAGTTTTTTTCGAAGTGGGACACGGCATATGTTCCCATTATTTCAACCCATGATATGGGCCAGGAACCGCAGCAGGGTGGATGGCTGATGGCAAAGTATGGTAAGGGTTATTATACTTATTGTGCTTATTCATTTCACAGGCAAATGCCCTATGCCGTAGAAGGTGCTTTTCGCATCATGGCCAATCTTATTTCGTATGGTAAAAAATAAGCACTTTCAAATTTTTTGAATGCTATGAAGCTACTTAAAAATGAAGTTTTATAATACCAACAGCAGTTTTCCATAGCCTTTTCCTCCGCTGTGGCGGAGCACTTCGTCTGTAGTAAATATGGCATCCACTGTTTTTAAATCAAAGGTTCAAATTAAATTTAAACAGCTTCTAAGGCCGCCCACAATGGTGAAACGTGCAGCTAAAGTCTGATAGCTTTTTTGGGGATGCATTGCTCTGCACAACAGAACACAGATCAAGGCTTACATTCAGTAAATTGACTTACTTGTAAAATAAAAATGCACTTGCTATAAAGCACTTTTAATATTGATGGTGGCATCGGTATAAAGTATCTCCCAATTATTAACCATCGCTTTTTTTCCTTTAACGACAACAGGCATTCCAATGTATTTACAAACCTTTTTATTGATAGCTTCCGCATTAGCTCCCATTAAAATAGCGTAATGTTCTTCTCCATTTTTTTCATACTTTAAAACAGGCATTATACCACCGCTTATGCAACGCACTGCACAGCTTAAATGTGTTTTGCCCTGCCCCGGGTTCATGGCACCAAAATAACATTTTGGGTCAATAATTTCTCCGCTTATGACGGTATCAGTTTTATTAATCGGAGCAATTGCCGGCAACTCAAAAGGCGCGGCTACAGCTTTAAAAGAATATGAGCCGTTTTCAATTTCCATCAGCGGAAATTGGGTTGTTCCTATTATACATTGTGTACAAAGCGATAAACAATCATGGCTGCTATCATTAGCCATACCTCCACAACTAATATAATTGTTGCTTAAATACCCGGTTAGTCTCACATATTTCTTATCTGCGCCCCCCAATACTTTTTCAACTGCTTCACCTGCCCCCTTTTTAAAAGCATCTACCAGTAAAATAGATTTAAACAAGGGGTTGCCATTTTGATCTTTTCCATCAACAATAGTAAGCATAGGCACAGGTTTTTTTTGGAGCCAGCCTTCCATTTGTTTTACCTGGTTATAATCTATCTGAAAAGTAGAATTTCTCCTCTGCTGATTTACCAACACAAATGATGTAATAATCAGTAACCCAACAAGGCTAAAGGCGATGATTTTTGAAGTAGACAAAACTGATTTTTTATTCTTGCCACTCCAGCCAATAAAAAAATAACCAGGTACTTTTTTAGCTTCAATACCGGTTGGTATTATGGCTGGTTCAATAAAAGTGCCTTCGGGCATTGCCTGGGTGCTGATGTAAATTTTATTACCCTGCAATTGCAATGGATAGGTATGTAGCTTTTCTTTAAATGGTGCGGGGGCACAGCCATCTTCGGGCCTGTACTGGTATCCATGCCAGGGGCAGGTTATGCAGCCATCTACAATTTTTCCTTCTCCTAATGGCCCCATCTGGTGCTTGCATACATTATGTACGGCACTTAGTTTTCCATCGTACTTAAACACTGCGATGCGTTCTTTATTAATGATGGCCATTTTTGCAAGACCGTCTTCAATCTCTTCCACCTTGCATACATATTGCCAGTCTTCATTCAGCTTTTCAGGCTTTATATTATCGGTTTTGTTTTCTTTAATGGCGGCCAGTATATGTGCAGTTGAAATGATTAATAAACCTGCTAATAATAAAACAACCAGCACCGGGCCTTTTTCAAACTGAATAATACCCAATGCCACATGCATTATTACCAATGCATACGCTATGTACACAAGCATGTGCATGGCTTTCCAAAACCTGGGACTTAAAAAAGACAGCCAGAAATCGTGACTGGTAAATGCCATTACGGCCAGGATGATTAATGCAACAAAGCCCAATGTTTCAAAAGGAAAATAAGCGATAGAGCCATAATGTTTATTAGCAGTAAACAACGAAACCAAAGGGTTTACATCTGTATTGCCATGAAACCAAACCAAACTAAGTACGCCATGAACTGCCGCAATAATAAACATGGAAACCCCCAAATGACGGCGGTTGTAAAGGATTGGTAATAATTTGGGAGAGAGGCGACAAGCAGGCCCAATGAGTAAAATTATATGTAATAATAAAATGGCCAGCGTACCAAAAGCCCTGATGAGAATCGTATTAAAATTGTGGGGTGGGAATAATAAAATATTGCAGCCAATATAAATAAGCAGGTATAAAACAATGCTGCCCCACAAAATTAAATCGTACTGCTTTTTAAACCTGTTCCATAAAATGGGTTGATAACCTGAACTCATACATTGAATTAAATAAGGGATTTTTGTTCTACACTTTTTATAGAAACACTATATTTTTTATGGACGTTTAAAAACAGCAAGCAACACCAAAATGATTGATATAATTGATACGGTCAACCACATATAATAATGTCTTTTTCTTAACTGGTGGTTCATGTTTTTAATTTTATGCTGTGACTAACCTGATGTCAATTTCCCTTTCTACATATTGCCACTCTTCTGGTTGCCTTAGTTTATTTACGAGGTCTTCAAATAATGCCGCATTTTCAGGTGCGTATTCAAACCAGGTTAAAAAATCAAAGGGTTGTCCCAAATCTCTGCAGTGATACAACTTACGGGCAATGGGTGGCAAATAGGCCAATTCAATTTTTGTGTAGCGTACCTTATGTTACTGTTAAAACCTTGTGTCCACACCGCAGTATTAAGTATGTTGATTGCACTTTTGGCAATGTTCAGATAGTGAACTTCATCAATTGCTTCTCCTGAAACAGTTGCCATTTTTATCACTTTCGATTGTCCATAACCGCCACCAATAAAATCAAAAATATTATCCATAGCATTTATTTTTTCGAGTATAACTTTCGCCATACCGCAGGCCACAATAGCAGGGCAGCAGGTATAATAATTAGTTTAAACCAAACAGAAGTACCTGTTGCCGCTTCATCTATCCTGGACACTTTAAAAAAACTAAACCATACGGCAAACACAATCCCCACAATACCATACCCATATAAAATATACATTGCTGCCATTATTAAAATTTATAGTTCAATAACTGTATTAGTTTGTTTTCCCGCAATAATATCCTGTATAGTTGTTGCAATAGGGAAGTCTATTCAGTAAAATCTGCACAGGGCATAAAGTTCCTGTTTAATCAGTATTAAGTGTTCGGGATAAAAACACCAATAAGCCATGATAATGCCTTGTATTTGCACCCGAAATGGTTGATGAGCTATAGCCACCGATGCCGTTAGTTAATAAATATTCTTACACGAGGCCTCCTCAAAATTTAACTGCATGATGTTAAGCATTTATATTATTTATTAATTCTGTCACCACACCCGTCCATCCTGTTTGGTGTGTTGCACCAACTCCTCTGCCATTATCACCATCAAAATATTCATAGAATAATACCAGGTCTTTAAAATGTTCATCCTGGTAAATTTTTGGTGTAAGCCCGTTGATGGCCCTGTTGCCATCTGCATTTTTTGTAAATAATTTCACCAACCGTTTAGATATTTCAATTGCCACTTCACCCAGGTTCATTTGTATGCCACTACCTGAAGGAAACTCCACTTTTAATTCATCACCAAAATAAGAATGATACTTTTTTAAGGCCTGTATCAGCATATAATTCATCGGCATCCAAACCGGGCCACGCCAGTTGCTGTTGCCGCCAAACAAACCTGAGCTGCTTTCAGCAGGTTCGTACATTAAACCAAATTGCTGACCTTCTATTTCAACAGCATATCCGTGCTCATGTTTTTTTGATAAAGCCCTTATACCATAAGGCGATAAAAATTCATTTTCATCCAGCATTGCATGCAATAATTTCTGCAAGCGGTTTTTAGGTATAAGCGTTAGTAAGGTTTTATCCTCCATCATTTCTTCAATGATGTTGTATTCTTTATTTTTTTTCACGTAATTATTAAACCAGTTCATCCTGAAAATGAATTCGGGAGATACATCCATGTCTTCTTTGGTAATGCAAAAAGTGGCAAGCAAAGTAGTAAGCCCAACCAATGAACGAACTTTAAGCGGTTTGTATTCTCCATTGGGTAAGGCAAGTACATCGTAAAAAAATCCTTCTTCTTCGTCCCATGCTCCTGTCCAGTCTTTGCCCATACGGTTAAGGCTTTCGGCAATTAAAGCAAAGTGTTCAAAAAATTTGGTGGTCATGGGTTCATAGCTGCTGTCGTACTTTGTTATTTCCAAAGCCATCTCCAGCATATTTAAACAATACATTGCCATCCAACTGGTGCCATCTGCCTGCTCTAAATGTCCGCCACCGGGTATGGCACTGCTGCGGTCAAACACTCCAATATTATCCAATCCTAAAAATCCACCTTCAAAAACATTTTTGCCACGGCTGTCTTTTCTGTTAACCCACCATGTAAAATTTAAACAGAGTTTTTGAAAAGCTTTTTTAAGAAAATCAATATCGCCTTTTCCTGTTTGCTGTTTATCCATCTCGTATACTTTGATGCAACTCATGGCATGTACAGGCGGGTTCACATCGCCAAAAGCCCATTCATAAGCAGGCATCTGCCCGTTGGGGTGCATGTACCATTCTCTTAAAAATAATAACAACTGGCTCTTTGCAAATTCCGCATCAACCATGGCTAAAGGAATACAATGAAAAGCCAGGTCCCATGCGGCATACCAAGGATATTCCCATTTGTCGGGCATGGAAATAATGTCCTCATTATTGAGGGTGTGCCAGTGGAAATTTCTTCCTTTCTTTCTGCTTGCAGGCGGTGCAGGTTGTCCTTCATCACCATTGAGCCAAAGCGGAATATCAATGTTATAATATTGCTTACTCCATAACATGCCGGCAAAGGCCTGCCGCTGCACGGCAACTTCATCTGCTGTAGCTTTTGCAGCAGCAATGGAAATATAAAATTCATTGGCGACTCTTATGCTATCGTCAATTGTTTTATCGAAAGATTGTAATAAAGGGTTCTCTGTAAATTTTTCTTTACTCAACCGCATTTTAATTTCGATGCTGCTATTTGCTTTTACATTTTGCTGATATACGGGAGAAAACTTTGTGCCTTCCTGTTTATCATACGTATCAAAATCATTGTTGATAACGGCTGTATGAAAAAGGTCTTTTACATACGGCGTTTCGTTGGGGGTATTCCAAAGCCGCTGGTTGTTATTTTCATTTTCAGTAAATAAGATCCGCTCAGTATTTTCAAAATAATAGTAATACGAACCCAACTCTTCGTGCTGCAGTTTTACTGAAGCAAAACCATCCTTGCTTTCTAATCCATTTATTACAGGCTTATCCTTCATTAAACCAAAGCCCCACAAATTCCTGAACCATATTTGCGGCAGTATTGTTAACGGTGCGTCTTCATTTGCCCTGTTTTGTACGGTTATCTTTATCAATAGATCTTCTTCGTTTGCCTTGGTATATTCTGTAAATACATCAAAATATTTATTGTCATTAAAAATACCTGTATCAATCAATTCGTACTCCGCTTCCTGCTTATTTCGGCTGACATTTGTTTGCAATAAATCCTGGTAAGGGTAGGTTGCCTGCGGATATTTATACAGGTGTTTCATGTAGCTATGCGTGGGAGTATTGTCCAGGTAATAATACAGCTCTTTACAATCCTCGCCATGATTTCCTTGTGGGCCGGTAAGGCCAAACAAACGCTCTTTTAAAATCGGGTCGTTGCCATTCCACAATGCAACAGAAAAACAAAGGCGCTGTTTGTCATCACTGATACCTGCTATGCCATCTTCGCCCCAGCGGTATACACGACTACGGGCATGATCGTGCGGGAAGAAATCCCATGCATTGCCATGTTCACTGTAGTCTTCTCTTACAGTACCCCACTGCCTTTCGCTTAAATAAGGGCCCCACTTTAACCAGTTTTTTTTCTTTGAATAGTGTTCGGCTAAACGGGATTTTTCTATTGACATAAAAAATTTTTAAAGCTGATTATTTTTTGTGATTACCCATTAGCTGGGAATACCCTTGCCGGTATAGATTTCATCTGCATTTAAGCGATCCGCAATAGGCGGTATATGAAAACCAATATACTTTATTTTGTAATCGTCAATTGAGATGACTGTAGCTCGGTTAAGATGATAGCTAATAGCCTCAAATTCATCGAAACACCTACAGCAAATACTCCTTTGTCTGTCAACCTTGAACATATGTTTTTATAGAGCTTAACATTTTTGACGGTTGTATTCATAATTCCTTACAAGAGGTTTAAAAAGAAGATCTGTATTCTATTGATGCAGTAAATTTTCTGGCAAGCCTTTCATGGTCAATATTCCCTACAACAAAGGGTGCGGCCAAAGCTACTTCCAGTAAATCCTTTTCATTTACATCTAAAATTACTAAGCTATTTCATTCGGGGTTTACCCCTTTTGATCCGGTTGAACTTCTTTGAAATTATAATACCGTAACAGTCTCTGAGAATAAATGCAATTTTTTTGGTTAGTTTTCTAAAGCCTTATAAATGGCCTGTTTAATCAATTGAGGGTGACTCCAGGGTACAAAGTGGTTCATGCTGTCAACTATTACCAAATTAACGTGAGTGTTGATTAACATTTTTTTTGCGAAGTCCGCATTTTTAGGGTTTACCAGCACATCGCTTTCGCCTTGGATGATGGTCACGGGCTGGGTAATGTTTTTCCATAAGGGTAGCATTTTTTCAAGTTCCGGTTTCAGGTACAATATTTCTATGTTGGAAGCCCTGAATGATTTTGGGATGATGACATTTAGAGGAGTAAAATTCAGGGGAACTCTAAACCATTTCTCATGTGGTTCTAAAGCCGGGTCGATAGATCCTGCCACAATAATTAGATTGTCAACCAGCTTTGGGTAATCCATTGCCATGCGGGCAATCAGCGGTCCCCCAAGGGAATGGCCTATTAATATTATCTTCTTGCTTAGGGAATGAGATTTTTCTACTATTGGCTTTAAATCAGCGGCTTGCTTTTCAAGCGACTTTTCTCCATTGCCAAAATTGCTGTCACCAAAGCCTGGCCTGTCCACCGATACGATCTTTACTTTTTTTAAGAGTTCTGTGTCTTTCATAAAATCCACAAAAGCACTCCAACTTCCCGGTGAGCCATGTACAAAAAAAGCAACAGGCAGGCTATCATAACCTATTTCAGCATAATTAATAACCAGCCCATCCACCTTTATTTGATGTTGCACTGGCTTCAGACGTGAATATTCAAATTGTTTGTCAATTTCTTTTTGAGACATTCGGAAAGAAAAGCAACCAGAAATAAAAGGGGATACAGCCAATAAAACGATGTATAAAATAAAAATGATTTTCAAAGTCTGCAGCAATAATTTTTTAAGCCCTGTACGTTTATGTGTATTCCTGTTGTTCAATCTTTTTACTAACTCATATAGTTGTGAAGTTATCAATTTTGCAGCCGCAGAATATTAACCTTTTGGATGCTGTTGGAATGTAGATCCGGTATTTGAAAACATCAAAAACATTCACCACTTCTGCCGCCTCATGCTTAGCGGCAAAGAAAAAGTATCAATGAAAATGTGACTATCAGCACTTGAGCATAACCTTAGAGAGAAAGCTGCCTAAAAAGGCGGGAAAAGAAGTGAATTCAGCCCCATACAACTTCAAAACCTCTATATATCGGGTGAGTAAAAAAAGTGATAGAAGTTTGGAAATTTAAACTCCCCAATAGCATCAACTATAAAATACCATAAAATGAAAAACCGTCCCAGCATTGGGACGGCCTCTTTCATTTGAATTCAAAATTGAATGGCAAGGTAAGCGCCGCTTGGTTAATAAATATATCAACAGTGAATTACTTTTTCCTTCGCAGATTCCAGTATCAATGGACAAATGCTACAACATACATTAATCCAACCTGGCCTTTTTACTTACTAATTTTTAATTACTTTAAGCACCTCGCCGTTTTTGAGTTTAATGAAATAGGTAGCGGCTACATATTTGCCCAAATTCACAACCTGATTGGCTGAGGTAATTTTAATTTTTTCCAGCTGCCTTCCATTAATATCGTAGATGCCGGCTACCGACCCCAGCAAAGTGTTATCTCTGATAAATAGCGTTACAGACCCTTCTGTTGGGTTTGGATATACAATTGAACTAACACTACCATTACGTTTATAATTAAGCCTTACAATGTTGCTATAGGTAAAAGCACCGTCTATATTCAGTTGCTTTAACCTGTAATACGTGGTTTCGCTTGTAAGCTTGTCAATATTGTAATCTTTATAAAGATAATTGGTGGTCTGGCTGCTATTACCTATTGCTTTTACCATACCTATCCGGCTAAAGGAGGTGCCATCTAAACTTCGCTCCACATTATATTGTTTAATGTTTTTCTCAAAGGCTGTGGCCCATTCCAGTATGTTGTCTTTTTCAACTGTTTTACCGTTAAAATATAACCAGTTTACGGGTAAAATAATTACACTGCTCCTGCAAATGATGTCGTTGGGCCGCAGGACTTCTTTATTGCCCGTTTTGTCGGTGGCAAGTACAAAGAAACAATAACTGCTGTCTGCGTTTAGTAAAACAGCGGTATCTGTCCGGTTTATTTTAGGTACCAGCACAGAATAATTTGCCTGGTCGCGGGATGCATACACCGTATAGTAATCTATGCCACTACCGCTGGCATCGTCCGCACCCGTCCAGGTAAGATTGAAGGAGTTGCCATTGTTTGCTATCGGGTCATTTATATGGCTGGCAGGTGCCACAGCATCAATGGTATTTTTATGAATATTGGTGGGTACGGTATCGTTACCATCAAACACAATAGACGCCTTGGCGGCAATGGTATCCAGGGTAACTGCCGTTTTTAAAGGCTTCATACTGAAATTTACAAATCCATGGCCGTTCAACCTGTTGACACTATCCTGCAACAACAAAAATCTTTTTAGCGGGTCTCTTGTCGAAACAAGGGTTCTGGGGTCAATCGATTGAAATTGCCAGAAAGCCTGCTTGTTGAGCTGGTCGTAGCCTGCAATTACGTCTACAAACAATACCAATGAATCCCTTAAATCCAATCGTTGATAGTAGGAGGCTGTATTGTTGGGTACTGCAAATGTTAGGTTATTGAAGCCAAAAGATCCTAATTGAAAAGTTGCCCGGTGTTGTTTAGGTTCAACAGGGGTGGTTATTCGCACATATTTGGCTGGGGCCGAAGCTGATTTAGAATTTTCGTATAAAATGGTATAAGGCAACCTGTCGGTAACGCTTACCCATTTTTTAGCAAGTACCCCATCCGGGCCAATTATTTCGTTGGGGGTCGTTTGATTGCACGATTTCTATTTTACCTGTAATAGGATTATAACGGTAATGGGTAGGTTTTTGGGTACCGTTGGGGTTTTGGTTTTGAGTGCAATTGGGGTTGGGTGGGGGAGGAGTTGGCATTGGCAAATCGCAAACTTTTGTATTCTTTCTGATACTTGAATTTAGATTAACCATTAATTTATGTTTTATGTCCCAGGTAGACCTGTCGGATCCATTTTCCTGCTCGTAACGTTGCAACTCTACCTCCCGTCTGCGATAACCCTCATTAAAATTGTCAGCAATGTCTTACCCGGTTGCTTTAGGTGCATCTGATTGATGTGCATAAATGTAACTTAAAGACATTCCGGGAGCGCCTCCTCCTAAATAAGATGTAATCTCCTGCGAAGCAGCATCCGCGTAGCCTATGCCGCCAATAACGGCTTTTGGTAACGCTGTGAGCGGTGTTTCTGGTGTTACGTCTGCGCCCAAACCAGTAATGGCAAGTTCAATATCACCGCCAAGCGCTTGCTGATCTTTTGCCGATAAACTGTTATTTGGATTCCTGTAATTATTTATTTTAACCTCCAGATTATTGATATCAATCAGAAATTTTGCTCCTTTGAATTTAGGTTTTTCTGACAAAGATTTGATCTTACTAAGTATCGTAAGCCAATTACCTACTCTATCTGCAACAACAGTAGTTGTAACATCAACAGCAGCACCATCGTCTGGCTTTTTTTTCGGTGGACAATCTTCCAAACCTAAAATGTCAATACCATTTGCCGGATTGTTATGAAGAAATTGATACATACCCATTCCATCAGCGTACCCGATAAGATCCCGCTGATTAAACGTACCGGTTGACGGATTGTAATTTCTGAAATAAAAGCGGTTGCTGCCGGTTGCACTGTCATACTCCTGTCCGGTAAAGCCGATAAGGTTGCCAATTATGGAAGTTTGAATGGGATTATTTGAGCCATCATATATTGACTGTTTACCGTAAACATCGTACTGGTAACTCTCGGTAAGACTGCCGCTGCCATTGGTGATGGCTTCTACTGAATTTAGCTCGTTTTGATGGTAATAATAGATAGAACCGTTTTTTTCATTGGTAACGGGAGTAAGAAAATTATTCAATACGTTTCTTGATCTTAAAGTATTGGTTATACCATCCCGTTCTTCTATCTGTGAAAGACCGGAATAGGTATATTTTAATGGCACTCCATTATAACTTTTACTAACCCTTCTGCCGAAGGCGTCATATTGATAGGTAATCACATTAGTTGATGAAGCCGAATCCTTTAGCAGCCTTCCTTCCCCATCATAGGTTTTATAAAATATCCCGTCAAACGTAAGGTTACCGTTATTATCGAATGTATAATTTATATTCTGGGTTCCATTGTTGCTGTTGGTCAACTGGTTTAAATTATTAACCGAATAGTTAGTGGCCGTGCCGTTTAGATTGGCATTTGTTCTGTTACCTACCGCATCAAAACTGTAATTGTTCTGTATTATTGGCGCTCCGCCAATTACTCTACGTTTGTAATTAGTTAACCGGTATCCGTTATCATAAATAAATTGTTCGGACTGGACAGAGTTATTAAGCCGGTTGATGGTTTGCTTGTTTCTCTCTTTATCGTAGGTAAAGGAAGTATTCTGGATGCTACCATTGGATGTACTGAAATTACTGAGCAGGTTAGCAAAGTCATATTGCAGGTTGGTGGTAATACCATTCCCAAAGATTTTTTTCGTTACATGGTTGCCATTGTCGATGTGCCTTCGGCCATCTATCATTTTGATATTACAGGCAAGATTCTATACCTTAATAAGGTTGGCGCAAATCAAATAGGATATGCAACGACAGAAGAGGTGCTTGCCGAAAAAGATGTAATGCAGTTGAGAAAGAGAGCTTACGAAACTTTCACTGTACTGAATGAAGAAATTAAACCAATGCCTGCTGATCAAAATTCTACAGCCCTTACTTTTAAAACGGGTAAGTCTTCAGAAGTTGTTTCCCAATTAATCCATAAACAAACAGGAGCATCTCACTGAATATAGTCGGCCAGATGCCACACCGTATGTCAAAATCACGGCTGAACGCATGGACGGAAGTGAACTAGATCATCCAGCAGCGAACAAACAAAAAGCATATCACGCTATAAAGATTGCAGACAATGGAATTGGTTTTAAAAAAGAATTTGTGAGTAAAATCTTTGAACTCTTTCAGCGACTGCATGGCAGGAACGAATATTCAGGAACGGGAATTGGCTTAACCATCGTTAAAAAAATTGTAACGAACCACAATGGATTTATTTTTGCAGAAAGCAAGCCAGGTACTGGCTCAACATTCACTATTTATATTCCAGCCACATGAACAAAATATTACTTATTGATGATGATGAAGACGACCAGGCCATCTTCAAAGAAGCACTTGAAATAATAAATCCATTACTGCAATGCGATATAGCAGATAATGGAACAACGGCGCTAGATAAATTAAAAAACGGTACTTCGTTACCTGACATCATTTTTCTCGACCTGAATATGCCTGTAATGAATGGCATTGAGTTCCTAATTCAAATCAAAAAGGAAATTTTAATCAACAAAATTCCAATTGGTATTTTCACCACATCAAGTACGCTAAAAGACAAAACTTTGACAAAAGATTTGGGAGCGCAATTCTTTTTAATCAAGCCAAACGACTTTAAAGTTCTTTGTGCAAAACTGGTGCAAGTATTGGGAATAGATTTTACCGCCGGAGAATATGTATCCGTCACATAACGGCATATCTATTAGCATCGGTGCACTTTTTATAAAGAGTTTAATAAGTTGACTAAAATAGAACCACATTCATAATCTATTTAAATTTTTTAAAGATATTTGGGTCTACTATTGCTTATTATATAGACCTCGAGTTAAGCGCACCGACTATTTATTCGCCCTTATGTGAAAGTGATAAACCGTACCAAAGTCATTTAGATAAACAGTGCCTAATGGTTTTCATTGAGCGTTCTTAATATAATTTGGAGATACACAAATTCGCCAATAATCTATAATTGTTTTAATTATAATCTTAAGGTCTTCAACACTTGTCGGTTTAATAAAAAACCCTTGAATTGACTTAGAATAGGCATCAATTACATGTTTTTGTTCGGCAGTAGTAGTGAAAAAAAGATAGGGAATTGATTTTTGCCTGAGGTTTTCATTATTATAAACTTTTTCCCTTAATTCAATACCATTTAACCGGGGCATATTTATGTCTGATAGAATAAGAAAAGGTTCAACTTCAGTATTAATTAAGTACTCAAGTGCTTCTTTCCCATCTTCAAAAAAAACAATTTCGTTTTTGTAATTAAGTTCCTTAAAAACCTGGAAAAAGATTTCCTGATCATCTATATCATCTTCTATAACTACAACTGGGCCACTCGGATTCATAGTCTTTACTTAAATTATAAATTAATTTCTTTTAAGGTAAGGGGAAATCTGATAAAGCAAAAAGACGAAATAAACTTCGAGACTAACAGGTTAATCAGGTACTTTAGATTTTAACCAATACTTTACCATTTCTGCTAAGGAGTTTTTTATTTCTGCTAAACTATTTTCTTTCAAAAAAAAGCCATGCCCTCCCAAATCGTAAGCCTTTTGTATTTGATACTTGGAAACTGCAGTAGACCAAAAAACAAAAGGGATGCTTTTGTAACGTGTCGAAGGATCTTCGCTTAATCTCTTTTTTAATTCAAACCCGTCCATACCAGGAATATTAACGTCGCAAAGAATAAGAAAGGGTGATGCATCACCTGATTTCATATAATCAATAACATGCGGGCCGCTGTCAAAAAATTTTAATGGATTCTCAAATTCCAAATCTTTCCACGCATCCTGTAGAAACTCCCAGTCATCTTTATCATCATCTACTATTAAAATCGGTCCGTT
>JBBQVY010000017.1:0-40172 GCA_038211085.1 Chitinophagales bacterium
CCCATGTTTTTTGCAGAGCTCCATTTGCCATTGGTACCCCTGTAACTTACATACAGGTCTTTGCCACCATAACCGCCCTGCCTGTTGCTGCTAAAATATAAGGCACGGTTGTCAGGACTTAAGCTTGGAGAACTTTCCCAAAATTCGGTGTTGATATTTGGTCCCAGGTTCTCAGGTTCACTCCATCCTGTAGGGGTGTAATAAGAGATGTACAAGTCAAAATCGCCAAAACCATTTCTAAAATTATAGCCTGCAAACAGCAACCATTCACCATCCTGCGAAATATTGATGGCGCCCTTCGATGGTTCCATATTTATGTCGCCATCAATAGCTTTTGACAGCGAATATTTTTTCTCTCCCAAAATATTACTTTCAAAAAAGTCTTCTCTAAAGCCATCGCCTCTGCGGGTAAAAACAAATAGGCTATCGTTAATAGTAATAGAGGGATAATATTCTGAGCGGGGACTATTAACACTGTCACCCAAATTCATGGGGGCAAAAACATAATCGCCTGCAGGATTTTTATTGGCATACTGCACGCCAAACATATAGCAGCGTTTGCGGTATTCTCCACTCTTTTTACTCCGGTCACTTAGTTCAGGAATGGCTAAGAAACGATTAATAGCTAGTAAAGCTTCATCGAACCTGCCGAGACCAGCAAGGTTAATACTATAAGGAAGTTCGTAGTATTTGAAATTGGCGCTGTCTACCAATCTTATTTTATCGTACTGAGTCAAGGCTGCTTTATAATCTTTTAATTCGCCGTAGGCACCACCTAAAGATAATATTGCTTCGACAAATTTGGGTTCTATTTCAATGGCTTGTTTTAACAGAGGTATTCCACCTATTATATCTCCATCGCGTAATTTGACCAGTGCCCTTTCATAGGCATCAATTGCTTTTTTATTCAGCTTTGCTGCATCGTAATCCTGGGCATTAGTAGCTAAAGTGACCAGGGAAAGTATTACAAGTAAAAAATATTTCATCTTATACATAGGTTAAAATGAAGATCGAAAAAAGGTGTGAAAGGGGGCTGTTAAAATTGCAAGTTGAGAGTAAAGGTGGAGGGTGTAAGGCAAAAGGCAGATTTTTCGTGGATACTGGCTGTTGGCTTTTTTTGGCTGACGGTGATGAGCTTTCAAAGTAATTTACGGTAGTCTTTAAGCAGGTTGACATTGGAAGACACTAATAAGACTACCGTAAATTTTTCGTGGATACTGGCTGTTGGCTTTTTTTGGCTAGCGGCTAACGACTAAAGGCTATGATCTATTCCTCACGGTACATTTATATACTTGTGAACCTGTAGGCTTAACTCCCATTGCGGCTTGGCTTTTATATAGTCAATGATGAGTGGTGTAACAATGGGAGCTTTATCCCATTCCGGTTGAAGATACAGTTTACAACCTTGGCTAACCTGTGCAGCATAAGTTTCAGCCCATTCAAAATCGTGTTTGTTGTAGATCACCACTTTCAACTCGTTGGCCAATGGCAAATTTTCAGGAACGGGTGCTTTAAATTTTTTTGGAGATAAGCAGATCCAATCCCAATCGCCACTTAAAGGCGAGGAACCTGAAGTTTCAATATTGGTTTCAAAACCTGCATTGTGTAACTGGCTGGTTAATTCGTCAAGGTTGTGCAACAGAGGCTCACCGCCCGTTACAACTGCCAGCCTGCCGGGGTATTGGGTTGCTCCATCAATTATTTCTTCAATGCTAAGTTGCGGGTGTAGAGATGCATCCCAGCTTTCTTTCACATCACACCAAAAACATCCTACATCGCATCCACCTAAACGGATAAAATAGGCAGCCCTTCCCTGGTGAAAACCTTCACCCTGGATAGTGTAAAAAGCTTCCATTACCGGAAGCGTTTGTATTTGTTCTGTAATCAATGACATAAAGGACAAAGGTAGGATTCAATAAATAAAAGATTGCCAAACCTGGCCTGCAAGTCAGGGTAAAGGCATCTTACAGTCCCGTTAGGGACTTTTTGTAGGTAGCTATAATAAAAAAAGCACCTAGTGTTCCGATAGGAACGCCTCGTGCTTTCTATATAATATTTTTCTACCCATGATTTGTGCCTAATGGCACAAGGGGAAATAAAATTTATTAAGATGCGTTTGCCCTAACCTGCAAATAAGGAGCACAAAGAATAAAATGGATTCAATTGGCCGATGTAAGGTTTAGCAAGTTCTAGTATAAGAGAATCATAAAGGGCCACACCTTACTTTCTCCGTACATAAGCGTCCATAGTATTCTTCATTAACCCGGCAATGGTCATTGGTCCTACGCCACCCGGCACAGGTGATATGGCACCCGCAACTGTTGCTACATCCGCATAATCTACATCACCTTTAATGCGGTAACCTTTGGCTGCAGTGGCATCGTCTACCCGGGTAATGCCCACATCAATTACAATAGCACCAGCCTTTACCATGTCAGCTTTTACAAATTCGGCCCGGCCAAGGGCAGCTATAATAATATCGCCCTGGAGGCAAATTTCTTTTAGGTTATGTGTATGAGAATGGCAGATGGTTACTGTGCAATTGCCATATTTTGTATTACTGCTTAGCAATATGCTCATGGGCCTGCCAACGATGTTACTGCGTCCAATCACAACTGCATGCTTCCCTTTTGTTTCAATGTTGTAGTGCTCCAACATAAGCATAATTCCATAAGGAGTTGCCGGTATAAAAGTTTCCAGTCCCTGTACCATTCTTCCAACACTTACAGGATGAAAGCCATCTACATCTTTTAGTGGGCTAACCGCATTAATCACTTTTGCTTCGCTTATATGTTTCGGTAAGGGTAACTGCACCAGGATACCATCAATAGTATCATCCTCATTAAGCTCTGCTATTTTATCCAACAATTCCTTCTCGCTGATGCTTTCATCAAAACGTACCAGTGTACTATCATACCCAATCTCACCACAACTTTTTACTTTGCTGGCTACGTAAGTTTCGCTTGCACCATTAGAACCAACAAGTACTGCCGATAAATGAGGCGCTCTTCTGCCCTCTTGTTTCAGCAGTAATGTTTGTTTTTTCAATTGCTCCTTAACTGCTTTGGAGGCAAGTGTGCCATCTAGTTTTAACATGGCTCAAAGATATTAGCTCCATTGCATATAGATTTGTGAATGGGAGTTACTGGTTAATAAATATTTAATTGACCGGATGTCTTTCTCCGCCTATATTTCATACAAAATAACTGCTTGAAAACACTGTTCTTCATAGTAGCATTGCTACCCTTATCTCTTTTTGCACAGGTATCCCGGCAACCTTTAACGGTCAGGTACACTTCCTTAGGTGCCTATAGTAAAAATTTTGTAGACCTGTTTTCAGGTTCTTCAAACCAGGCAGCTTTGGCTCAACTTAAAACCGGTGGGTTTGGGGTTTATGGCGAAAGAAGGTTTATGCTAAGTGAGCTTAACCAATACAGTGGAATTTTTGCCATGCCCACCCGTTCGGGCACATTTGCTTTGCAGGCAGATTATTTTGGCTTTAGCGGAATGAACGAGAGCCAGTTAGGCCTTGCCTATGGCCGCTCGTTAAGCAACCGCATGGATGTGGGGGTAAAGTTTAATTACCATGCAATTAAAGTTGCCGGTTTTGGCAGTGCATCAACTGTAAATTTTGAAGCCGGTACAATATTCCACCTTACCGAACAATTGCACGCAGGTTTTCATATATACAATCCTTTCAGTAGTACCTTCTCTAAAAACAATACCGAAAAATTACCCGCCATTTTTAAAACCGGCCTGGGCTATGAGGCTTCTAAAAAAGTATTTATCAGTACCGAAATTATTAAGCAGGAAGATGAACCGGTAAATGTGAGTGTGGGTTTGCAATATAACCTGCACGAGAAGGTAATGTTACGAACAGGAATTTCAACTGCTAACAATAACAGTTTTGCCGGTGTAGGCATTTATCTGGGAAATATCAGGTTAGATGTAAATGCATCCTACCATGCGCAATTGGGCTTTACGCCTGGCATTTTGCTCTTATATAATTTTAAGAAAGCCTCTGAAAATTGAAAAAAGCAGCTTTACTCTTACTATTAATATGTGTTGGTTGTTCTGCAATGGCCCAGGACGAGCCTGCTGCACCTACTACAACTACTGAACAGCAACTGGAGAACCTTACTGATCAGACGGAAACTGAAACGGAAGATGATAGTTTTCTTCAATCCCTTGTTCAGTTTACAAAAAACAAAATCAATATTAATACTGCCGGGCAGGGCGAGTTTCGGGAGCTTAAAATGTTAACCGACCTGCAAATACAAAACATTTTAAAATACAGGCAACTGCTTGGAAATTTTATAAGTGTGTACGAGTTACAATCAGTGCCTACATTAGATATTGAAACCATTCAAAAAATATTGCCTTACATAAGAGTAGGTAATATTGAAACACTTGGTGAGAATTTAAGTAACCGTTTCTCGGATGGGCAACATTCTATTTTGCTAAGAGCCCAACAGATTTTGGAAACCTCAGATGGCTTCTCCAGACCCGACAGTGTAGTAAATCGCTATTATGGCAGCAGGCAAAGAGTATTTTTCAGGTATAAATATGTTTACAGAAACTTGCTACAATACGGGTTGGTGGGCGATAAAGATGCAGGTGAACAGTTTTTTAAAGGCAATCAAAAAAATGGTTTTGACTTTTATTCGTTCCATTTGTTTGCCCGAAAGCTTGGAGTAATCAAACTACTTGCATTGGGAGATTTTACGGTAAATATGGGCCAGGGTTTAGTACAATGGCAAAGTCTTGCTTTTAAAAAAAGTGTTGATATAACCGCGGTAAAAAGGCAGGCCGATATACTGCGACCTTATAATTCAGCTACGGAGTATAATTTTCAGCGGGGTGCAGGAATAACATTACAATCTCATCGTTTTGAAGCTACTGTATTTGGTTCTATAAGAAATGTAGACGCCAATGTTCAAACAGATACACTTACAACTACAGATGATTTTGCCTCATCAATTATACTTTCAGGCCTGCATCGAACACCCAATGAGGTTCTAAAACGAAACAGTGTTGAACAAACGGGGTTTGGGGGAAATATTTCTTATAATACTATCGGCTTTCATCTTGGGGCAAATGCAGTCGTTTACAATTTTTCAGCACCATTAATAAGGAATGTGAGCATATATAACCAGTATGCTATACAAGGTACAAACTGGCGAAATTTTAGTGCAGATTACAGTTATACCTATAAAAACATGCATTTTTTTGGCGAAGCAGCAGTTGATAAAAACAATGCAACGGCACTACTGTCGGGGTTGATAGTAAGCTTAGATGCTAAAGTAGATGGCTCGCTTGTTTACAGAAACATCGACAAGAAGTACCAGGCGTTGTATGGTAATGCCTTTACCGAAGGTACCTACCCGACTAATGAAAAAGGGTTGTTTGCCGGGCTATCCATAAAGCCCATCCCGGCCATAAGGCTTGATGCTTATGCCGATGCTTTTTCATTTCCCTGGTTGCGCTACAGGTTAGATGCACCCACTACAGGATCAGATTATTTACTACAACTCTCTTACCGGCCAAACAAACTGGTGGAAGTGTATACGCGTTATAAAAATGAAAGTAAGGCCATCAATATTTCGGGACTTAATCTTGCAACAAGACAATTTTTTGTTCGGCCACGCCAAAACTGGCGTACACAGGTTAGTTATAAAATCAACAGGGAGGTTACATTAAAGAACAGGGTAGAACTTTTATGGTACGATCGCAAAGTAAAAGACAGGAGTGAACATGGTTTTCTAACATACTTTGACTTCGGTTACAAACCTATGGGCAAGCCATATTCCGGCAATGTTCGTTTGGCCTATTTTGAAACAGATAGCTACGATAGCCGGATATATTCATTTGAGAATGATGTACTATATAGCTTTTCCATTCCCGCATTGTTTTATAAAGGATACAGGTATTATTTAAACCTCAATTACGATGTATCGAAGAAATTAACCCTTTGGGCCAGGTTTGCTCAAACCATTCAACGGGGTGCTAGCAGCATTGGCAGTGGGCTTGACAAAATAAATGGGGATCAAAAAAGTGAAGTCAAGCTTCAAATGATGTATCGGTTCTAATCAAAATTGTATTCCCATTTGTATTCCGTCTGAAAATATTGGAATTTGAATCTTATGATGTGATTTTTACTACGACAGGACTAAAACAATAATTTAGGTGTCCTCCAAATTTTTTTGCAAATAGTTAGATTTTTTCTATTTAATTGCTGGACTTATATTTTTCATCCAATATTTACCTTTTATTTTTGAAAAATTCTAATATATATTTTGCAATTAAAACTAAAATGTTAATAAAAGTTTAACGTTGTCTCTACTCTGCCAGTATATTTACCTGTACTTTTTTTTTAAACAAATAAACACTATGAGAAAAATTTTATTTCTGTCATGGATCCTTTTATGTTCCGTGATGGCGTTTGCCCAAACCCGTACCATTACAGGTAAGGTAAGTGACGGTGCAGGTCAGCCCATACCCGGCGCTTCTGTTACTATCAAAGGAACTACTTCGGGAGTTTCAGCCGATGCTACCGGTATGTTTTCCATTAACGCCAAAACAGGTGATGTACTTGTAATTTCATCTACAAATTACCGTGGTATTGAGCAGAGAGTTGGATCTCAAAGTAATTACTCTTTGGTATTAACCCGCAGCACATTCTTAATTGATGAGGTTGTTGTGACAGCGCAAGGTATTAGAAGAAGGTCAAAAGAATTGGGCTATTCCCTTGCTAAAGTATCAAATGAAGACATTACCGTAGGCCGTTCTCCGCAATTAGCGCAGAGTTTGTCTGGTAAGGTTTCAGGTTTGGCCATTTACAACGTTGACAACAGTGTTGACCCACAAGTAAAAGTGGTATTACGTGGTTACCGTTCGTTAACAGGTAGTAACGATGCGTTGATTGTTATTGATGGTATTCCTAATACCTCGCAAAGTGTATTATCTCTTATAAATCCAAACGATATTGAGAGCGTTACTGTTTTGAAAGGTGGACAGGCTGCGACCCTTTTTGGGTCTCAAGGTGTAAACGGTGCTTTGGTAATTACTACTAAAAAAGGATCAAAAGGCAAATTAAAAGTTACTTATTCAAGTGGTTTAAACTACGATCAAATTAGTTTTTTACCCGATTTCCAAACAGAATATGGTAACGGTTCACACTACTCTACAGGTTTTGGAGCCCCCGGTTACAAAACCGATTATTTGGAGAGAAGTAAAGACAACTGGCGTCCGTTTGAAAATCAACAGTATGGTGATCATTATGATGGCAGTCAAAGAATAATTGGACGGCAAACAGAAGATGGTAGCAAATTGATTATTCCTTATAGTGCTATACCAGGTGAAAGGAGAAGAACATTTGACAAAGGTTACACCATTAACAACCAGGTTGGTTTCAGTGGTGGTGACGAAACTAGCTCTTACTACATGTCAATTGAAAATAATAAAACTGCAGGTATTGTACCGGGTGACGAAAGTAAAAGAACAGGTGTACGTATTGCTGCTACAAAAACCGGAGATAAGGTTAAAGTAGGCTTTAACGCTGCTTATGTTCAAAATGCCGTTAATAGAACAACTTCAGATTTCTATTTCGATATCCTGAACGTTGCTGCTCACGTTCCTATCTCTAGCTTACGGGATTGGAGAACAAATAAATTTGCAAATCCAAATGGTTTTTATGATGATTATTATAACAATCCATACTTTAATAAGGATAACAATCGTCAAAATTACCAGGATGCGAATATTACCGGTAACCTCGACATAAATTACCAGGCTTTACCCTGGTTAAATTTTTACAATAGAATTGGTGTTATCCAGAATACACGAAATCGTAAAAACTACACAGGCCAGTTCTTCTATTCAGATTGGGCAAAGAATAGTGCATTCGTGCCGGCTCCATTTGAATATGCCAACGACTATGATGGTATAGATCGTGCTGGAACTGATATTCAAGGTGGTGTGTTTGACCAGGTTAGCAGTGAGAATGTAATAAACAACGACATTCAGGCACAGGTTACCAAAAACTTTGGCAATTTTAGCAACAAGTTTTTGGTGGGTATGAACGTATACCAGCGCAAAACAAAGCAAGCAAATGTTGGATCGGGCTCTATTGTAGTTCCTGATATCTACAACGTTTCAAACCGTCGTGGTGAATTAACAGGTGGTGAGTCTAATACAACTGAAAGAAAATATGGCTACTATGCTGATTTAACAACTGGTTGGAAAGACCTCATCTTCGTTCATGGATCTTTCCGGTACGATGCTACATCAAAGTTTTATAAATCTACAAGGGCTACAAACCTGTATTCTTATCCATATTATGGCGTGGATGTGTCTGCTATACTTACGGATGCAATCCCCGCTATCAAAGGAAATGTTTTAAGTTATGCTAAACTTAGAGCTGGTTTTAACCGCAATGGTAACGATAATTTAGGTGCAGGCGTTATCTATGGTTTGGATCTTTCCTATCCTAATGGAGGTGGTTTTCCTTATGGTAATACTGTAGGCTTAACGGTAGGCGACTTAACACCGGATGCCAACCTAAAACCAGAATTCGTTACTTCTAAAGAAATTGGTGGCGAATTTCAGTTCTTCAAAGGTCGCGTCAGCTTAGATGCAACTTACTATACTCAAACTTCAAAAGGCCAGGTTATCGATGTAAAAGTTCCGGTTTCAACAGGTTTCCCCCAGCTTAGAATTAATGTGGGCGAAACTAAAAACTGGGGTTATGAAACAGATCTTCGTGTTCAGGTATTGAAAAAAATAAAATACGGTTGGGAGTTGAGTGTAAGATATTCTTATAACGACAACAAGGTAGTCAACCTATATCCTGGTGTTAATGAGTTTCAATACGGTGGTTACTCGTATGCTAATACTAACGTAATCACTGGTATGAGTTTTCCACAGTTGAAAGCCTTACCATATCAAAGAGATCCAGCAGGAATGGTTGTTATAAATAAAACGACTGGTTATCCAATTCGTCCAACTACTTTGCAAAACTTTGGCCGCACTATACCCAAACACATTTTGGGAGCAGGTACCAGGTTTAACTATTCCAACTTTACGCTTGCCGCCAACTTTGAATACAGAGGTGGTAATGTAATCTTCCATCAGTTAGGTAGAGATATGACCTTTACAGGTTCAGGTGGATGGACTTCTAACAGGACTCCACATGTATTACCAAATTCTTCTTACGATGATGGAACAGGCAAATTTGTTCCGAATACAACAATTAATGTAAGAGAGGCAGAGTATGGTCTTTGGGTAGATCAGTACAGGTTAGTTACTGAAAACTTTGTAACTCCGGGATGGTTTATCAAATTCAGAGACGTAAATCTGGCATACAATATTCCTGCTGACTTTTTAAGAAAAAGCAAATTTATTTCAGGTGCAACGGTAGCCGTTTACGGAAGAAATTTATTTACAATTGTAGATAAATCAAACCACTACACTGATCCTGAATTTAGCTTTACTACAGGAAACGGACAGGGTATCAACAACTCCCTTCAAACACCTCCTGTTAGGCAATATGGCTTCAATCTTAATCTAACTTTCTAGGCTTTAATTTTAAAACACTTCAAATGAAAATAAAATATTTATCTCTCATCCTTTTAGCAACTCTCTTTCTGGGTAGTTGTAAAAAAGAATTTCTGGATGTTAATACCAATCCAAACTCGCTGCCCACAGCAAGTCCCAACTTTGTATTAACCAATGCACTTAATACAACCGGGTCTAACGAAGTAGGGCAAAATGAAATAGGTTCTTATTTTGCTGGGCAATGGACTCAATCAAGTTCTTATATATTAAGTACAACGATTTTCGGTTTCCAGTTCACTAATACAGATTTCAATTATTTCGATCCCATTTATAATAACCTTGAAGATTATCAATATGTGATTGAAAACGCTGACAATAACAATCAACCTTTTCTAAAAGGTCCTGCTAAGGTTATGAAGGCCTATCTTTTTCAAAAGTTGGTTGACCTATACGGAAGCGTACCCTATACCGAAGCTTTAAAAGGTGTTAAAGTACTAGCACCTAAGTTTGACGATCAAAAAGCAATTTATGAGGCTCTGATACCATTGCTCGACAGTGCAATTTTAGACTTGGGTAAAAACGCTTTCAGTGGGTCTTTACAGGGTTCTGACATAGTATTCAATGGTAATACCGCCAAGTGGGTTCGCTTTGCAAATACCTTAAAACTGCGCATACTAATACGCCAAAGTAAGATTGCAGGACGTGATGCTTACATAACAACAGAGATTAAGAAGATTGTAGCACAAGGTGGTGGATTTTTAAATACCGGTGAAGATGTAGGAGTAAATCCAGGATTTATATCAAGCGATGGTAAATTGAATCCTTTTTATGAAAGATTTGGGTACAATGCCAGTGGATCTGCCCAGGGCTTTGCTCGTTATCCCCGCCCCACACTTTATTTATTTGATGTGTTGAAGGCCTCAAATGATACCTTTCGTTTAAAAAGAATTGCATACGCAAAAGGTGGAGAAGATCCAACTAAACCAGGTGTTAGTAAAGTTGCTGAAATAACATCAAATTATGTAGGTGTGCCTTTTGGTGCAGGTAGCGGATTTACTGCTCCTTCCACATCTTATCCCGGACCTGCTGTAATTGTTAAAGGACAGTTTAATAAACCATTGTACTTTATGATCAATGCCGAAGCTCAATTCTTATTGGCCGAAGCTGCAGAGCGCTATGGTGCAACAATTGGTCTTGCTAAAACAGCACAGGAATATTACGAGCAGGGTGTGAACGAATCTTTCCGTATTACCGGTGTTCCTAATGCTGTTGCTAATGCAACCGTTTTGTTAACCAGTGGCTTACAGGATGCCGACTATACAGCATCTACCAATAAACTAAAAGCTATATGGATGCAAAAATGGATAGCATTAACCGATTATTCTGGTATGGAAGCATGGGCAGAGTTGAGAAGAACTAATTATCCTCAAGTTCCAAAATCTGCATCTGCTGCAGCAAACCAGGCGCCTCCACTTCGTTTATTTTATCCACAAACTGAAGCTGGTTCTAATGAAGCTAATGTAAAAGCCCAAGGCACTATAGATGTATTTGCAACCAGAATTTTCTGGGATGTAGATTAATCATAACAATATATCAAACTAAAAGAGGCCGGGTTATCCCGGTCTTTTTTAGTTAATAGAGCTGAGGTAACGGCTAAATAATTTCACTGGTATGACTAAAATTTATCACTTGGCTAGTTGATAAATGGTTCGGTTTTACTTCAATATAAAGGGATAACGACATACCCTTTCGCCGATAATTTATTACTTTCGCAGTCAACTTAATATATAAAATGGCAGAGCAGCAACCCAATAACCAATTGAATATTGAAATAAGTGAAGAAGTAGCTGAGGGCACTTATGCAAACCTTGCAATTATTACCCATAGCCATGCAGAATTTGTAATGGACTTTGTAAATGTTATGCCTGGTACTCCAAAAAGTAAAGTAAAATGCCGCATTATATTTACTCCCATGCATGCCAAACGTTTTTTGAAGGCATTAGAAGATAATGTAAATCGTTACGAGGCTGCCAATGGCCACATACAGGATATGGAACAGGTAGAGATTCCTTTAAATTTTGGCGGTCCGACGGCGCAAGCTTGAGTAGCCGTTAGCAAATAACCATTAGCCGTTAGTCATAAGCCCTTAGTTAATAACCGTTAGGTGTTAGTCAATAGTCCTTACCCCATGTTCTATTTATTATGAGGTTATAAAAACTTATCGGGGTTATTGATCATAAATCGAAGCAGTTTTCCTACCTCACCATTTAATTGTATCAATTCAGCATGTTCAGAAGGTGCCAGGTATTTAAATTCGAGTGAAAAGTCGAGCCAAACTTCTGTTTCTCCATTTTCGGAAATGCAATCATGAAGTTTTGAAATGAAATAATCTTTATACTTTTTCCTGTTTTCTGCTTCTGAAAGGTTTGTACAAACTGACCTTGAAGAACGCCTGATTTGGTCTATTAAAGAATACTTTTCTTCAGCCGGAAAGCGGGAAGTGATCACATGTATTTTCAATGCTAATTCAAATGCTTTCTTGTAAGCGATGAGGTTTTTGTAGCTGCCCATAGTTATGTTTTAAATAGTGGTAATTGGAATTTGAAAATCATCTGTTAGCTTTTTTGGCTAACGGCTAAAAGCTAATTGCTACGTGCTACTCAGTTCACCCTTTAATGACCAATGTATGCGAGATTATAAAAACTTTTCGGGTTATTGATCATAATTCGAAATGCCATTCCAAATACTTTCTTGTAAGTGCTGAGGTTTTTGTAGCTGCCCATAGGCAATTTTTGGCTAACGGCTAATGGCTAAAAGCTACGAGCTACTCAAAGTATTCCCTCATCAGCAAAGCTATAAAAGCCTTCATCGCTAACAATAAGGTGATCCATGATGCGTATGTCGAAGAATTTAGCAGCTATTTTTATTCTTTCGGTTAGCTCTTCGTCTTGCCGGCTGGGTTTTAAGCTGCCACTTGGGTGGTTGTGACAGAGCACCATACTAATGGCATCATGTTCAAGGGCCCGCTTCAATATTATGCGGGGATCGGCAACGGTACCTGTAATGCCGCCCTCACTAATAATTTCGAAATGGTTTATTTTATTGGCCCTGTTGAGAAATACAACTGCAAAAACTTCGTGTCTTTTAAATTGAAACTGGGCTTTCAGGTAATTTGCCAGGTCCCTGCTTGTTAATATTACCTCCTTTTTATAGTCGGCCATATTACGGCGAATGCCCAGTTCCATGGCGGCAACTATGCTTACTGCCTTCGCCGGTCCCAGTCCCTTTAATTTTAAATTAACCAGGTCTTTAACTGTTAGTTTTCCCAGCTTTTGCAGGCTGTTATCTGCCTTACTCAAAATTTCTTTTGCAAGGTCAACTGCGCTTTTATTTACAGTCCCATTTAAAATTAAAATGGCAATCAGCTCTGAGTTACTCAACGATTCCGCACCTTTATTCACAAGCTTTTCGCGGGGCCTGTCATCTATAGCCCAGTCTTTAATGGTTTGTTTGTCCATGGTTGAATATTAATAAAAAGTCAAATTAAAAGTTATAGGGCTTATCTCTATCTTCGCGGCTTATCAACAGGATATGAACCCCAGCGTAAAAATTTTCTCAGGCACCGGTTCTCAAAATGTTGCTACTAAAATAGCGCAAAGATTTGGCGCCCCCCTCGGAAAAATAAACATTCAGAAATTTAGTGATGGTGAGTTTCAGCCCATCTTTATGGAGAGCATTCGGGGCGATTATGTCTTCCTGATACAAAGTACCTGCTCCCCCACAGACAACCTGATGGAATTGCTACTGATGATTGATGCCGCCCGCAGGGCCAGTGCTTATAAAATTATAGTGGTAATGCCTTATTATGGTTATGCCAGGCAAGACAGAAAGGATAAACCCCGGGTGGCAATTGGCTCTAAACTAATTGCAAACTTGTTGGTTGCAGCAGGAGCCAATCGCATAATTACCATGGATTTACATGCCCCTCAAATACAGGGGTATTTTGATATTCCGGTTGACCACCTGGATAGCTCGGCCATTTTTATCCCATACATTGAGCAACTTAAATTACAAAACCTTACTTTTGCCGCCCCCGATGTGGGAAGTACTAATAGGGTACGGGAAATTGCCAGTTATTTTAGCTCAGAAATGGTTATTTGCGACAAACATCGCAAACGTGCAAACGAGATAGCAAGCATGGTGGTTATAGGAGATGTAGGAGGGAAGGATATTATTTTGATAGATGATATTTGTGATACCGGTGGTACATTGGCAAAGGCCAGTAACCTGCTGATGGAAAAGGGAGCAAAAAGCGTAAGAGCTTTATGTACTCACCCTGTTTTGAGTGGTAACGCTTACGAGAACATTGCAAATAGCTCGTTAACCGAATTGGTTGTTTGCGATACCATACCCTTGAAACAGAGTGCACCAAAAATTAAAGTATTATCAGTAGCAGATCTTTTTGCAATAGCTATAAGAAATGCATACGAAAACAGGAGTATTACCAGTTTATTCATTCATAGCCAGTTGAAGGCAAAGAGAGGGGAGTAGGACTAGCCGGTAGCCATTAGTCTGAAGCCTTTAGTTACTTAGAGTCAGAAGTTGACAGATAACTGAAGAAATAAATATTGATTGCAGGGTTAGCTGAGCAAGGTATAAAAACCCGGTAAAGGCTGAATAGAAAATAACTCAGTAAAAGAGTGCGACGCAACGCACTTGAATGAGGAATTAAAGCTGGTAACAAAAAGTTCTTTTTAATAAAACAAACAATAATGAAAACAATTACAATCGAAGGACAACTGAGGACCGAAATGGGCAAAAAAGCCACCCGCCTTATTCGCTCTCAGGAACTGGTGCCTGGTGTAATTTACGGGGGTGCCCAGGAAGTTAACTTCTCTGCATCTGCAAAGGCTGTAAAGCCTATTGTATATACTCCGGAATTTATGCAGGCCGACGTACAGGTAGATGGAAAAATCTACACTTGTATTTTAAAAGATCTACAGTTTGATAAGGTAACTGACGAGCTGTTACATATTGACTTTTTAGAGTTAGTAGCCGATAAGAAAGTGGTAGCTACATTGCCGCTTCACCTAACTGGCGTACCTGCCGGTGTAAAAGGAGGCGGTAAACTGGTTGTAAAAATGAAGTCTTTAAAAGTAAAGGCGCTGCCTAAAGATCTTAAGGAGTCAATTGAACTGGACATCAGCAAGCTGGAGCTGAATGAAAACATTAGGGTTGAAGACGTTAAGGAAAAAAATATGGAGATTTTAAACAGCCCCCGTATTCCTATTGCTTCAATTGTTATGACCCGCCAGTTAAAGCAGGAGGAGTCAAAAGACGAGAAGAAGAAATAATCAACAGATTAACTTGTATAAGAACCTGGCATTTTTGCCAGGTTTTTTAATTTGTGGCAAGTCTAGCATTAAACTTAAAAGTAACGGCTGTCATTAGATGATTGTAGACTGGCGTGAAAAGTAAGCCTGTGAATAGTTTTTTTACGTTCGTAGTCCTGAAATTTTCAGATCTCTGTTAATATTATTATTTTTATTGACTTTTTTCTAATTGCCGGGTGGTATTGACATTCGTTGTTGAATAATAGATAATGGTACTAAAACGCACCAGTGAGTTTTTTTATGAATAAATTTTTAATTGTTGGCCTGGGTAACATTGGTGACGAGTATGCATTTACACGTCATAATGCGGGGTTTGATGTGGTTACTGCTTTTGCTAACAAGTATGGCGGACTGTTTTCAACTCAACGGCTTGCCGGGGTGGCCGAAATAAAGTGGAAGGGAAAAGTATTTATCTGCATTAAACCTACCACTTATATGAACCTAAGCGGTAAGGCTTTTAAATATTGGATGGATAAAGAAAAAATTGCTGTTGCCAATACACTTACTATTGTAGATGACCTTGCTCTTCCTTTATCAAAAATACGGTTAAGACCCGGAGGTAGTAATGCTGGCCACAATGGTTTAAAAGATATACAGGCAGTTTTAGGATCAGATGTCTACCCTAAATTGCGCTTTGGAATTGGCAACGATTTTTCGAAAGGTAACCAGGTTGATTTTGTATTGGGTAAGTGGGGGCCAACTGAAATACCTATTGTGAATCTTAAAATTGATAAGTGTATTGAAGTAATAGAAAACTTTGCTACTATTGGCATTGAGCGAACTATGGAATTAATAAATAATAAGTCTTTCATATAATAAAATATACAATTTGCGTTATATACTGACATTAAAATATAACCTAAGTAATTACCTCTCACAAGAGGTGCTTGTCTTTTACTTACTTGTTATTTTATTAAAATCTATTCTATGAAAATATTTTGTGTTGGCCGAAACTATGTTGATCATGCAAAGGAACTAGGGAACGAGGTACCGGATGAGCCGGTTATTTTTATGAAACCCAAAAGTGCCCTGCTTCAACCTCATACACCCTTTTATTATCCTGAATTTAGTAACGAGTTACATTACGAGATTGAATTGGTTTTACGCATTTGTAAAAATGGAAAATACATTTCGGAACGCCAGGCAAGCAAGTATTATAATGGTATTACAGTAGGGATAGATTTTACAGCCCGTGATATACAGGCCAATTTAAAATCAAAAGGCTTACCATGGGAAAAGGCAAAAGCATGGGATAATTCGGCAGTGGTAGGTACCTGGAAAGAAGTGCCTGCAGATGTATATAAAAATCCTATAAACTTCACTTTAAAAAACAATACAGAAGTAGTTCAAAAAGGCATCTCGTCCGATATGATGTTTAGCTTTGATGAAATTGTAGCTCACATCTCCAGTTACTTTTCCCTAAACATTGGCGACCTGATATTTACAGGTACACCAGCAGGTGTTGGTGAATGTGTGGTAGGGGATATTTTGGAAGGATTTTATGAAGAAGAAAGACTGTTTGAGCTGGAAATAAAATAAAGTTTATCGTAAGCAGGCTAGTGCTTATCTAAAATATTAATGTATGATAATTGTATATTTTTACAACTGTCATACATTTTTTTTGTGCTCATTTTTATTTTACAGTTATTGCACGATATTCTTTGATTGATTGGTCGGTTTAGCTACACAACTTACTTTGTTTTAATGCAGCTTGCCGGTGATTTACGAACGTTTATGAAAATAATTCATGCTGGACACTCAGTTATTGTTGCAAGCTTACCACCATCTTTTTACTGCCAAAACCATGGCAGACACTTTTGAAGCCAACAGGCAAATATGTAAATATGTACATGCAGCAAGCCGGGGGCACGAGGCCATTCAAATTGCTACCGGATTACATTTAAACTCCAGCGATTTTGTAAGTCCTTATTACCGCGACGACAGTCTTTTGCTTTCGATGGGTTTTACACCCTACCAGTTGATGTTACAATTACTGGCTAAGGCCGACGATCCTTTTAGCGGTGGCAGATCTTATTATTGTCACCCCAATAACAAAGGCAACGATAAACCAACCATTATACATCAAAGTAGTGCAACAGGTATGCAAGCCATACCAACAACAGGCATAGCCCAGGGTTTGCAATATTTAGAGCGTATTCAATCATCGTTATTTAAGAAAGGTCCAAATGGGGAAGCCCCGGTTGTGGTCTGTTCGTTTGGCGATAATAGTTTAACAGAAGGTGAAGTAAGTGAAGCGTTCCAGTTTGCAGTGCTAAAGCAGTTACCAATTGTTTACCTGGTTCAGGACAATCTATGGGGGATAAGTGTTAGTGCCGATGAAGCACGTGCCATGAATGCATTTGAATATGCTGCTGGCTTTAAGGGTATGAAGAGAATGCAATGTGATGGCAGTGACTTTATTGCCAGTTATGAAACTATGGCTAATGCAATAACCTATGCAAGGAAAGAGCGGCGTCCTATATTGGTTCATGCCCGTGTTCCTTTACTGGCCCATCATACAAGTGGCGTTCGCCGGGAGTTTTACCGTACTAAAGAAGATTTGTTGAAACATGGCATGTACGATCCATGGCCAAAATTGCGTGAAGTATTAATTAGAGAAGGCATAACAAATGATAAAATAATTGAGGTTGAAAAAAGGTTGGAACAATTGGTTTTGGATGATTTTGCAAGGGCAGTGCAAGCTCCTGATCCGTTACCGTCAACAGTAGCAGATCATATTTTTGCCGGGACTCCAGTTACTGAAGAAGAGGGTATTCGTAAACCTGTGGGAGGTGAAAAGGTAATGATGGTGGATGCTGCTTTACATGCCATTGAAGAGATTATGCAGGAGCATAGCGAATGCATTTTGTACGGGCAGGATGTAGGTAAAAGATTGGGAGGTGTTTTTAGAGAAGCCGCAACACTAGCCGAAAAATTTGGGGATCACCGGGTGTTTAATACACCCATCCAGGAGGCATATATTATTGGGTCTACAGTGGGATTATCTGCTGTAGGTATTAAACCAATTGTCGAAGTGCAGTTTGGTGATTACCTCTTCCCGGGGTTTAATCAACTTGTAACTGAAGTTTCAAAATCGTGTTACTTAACGGCGGGCAAGTTTCCGGTCGGAATGATTTTGCGAATACCGGTTGGTGCCTATGGTGGTGGTGGCCCATACCACAGCGCAAGTATCGAAAGCATATTATTGGGTGTAAAAGGAATAAAGGTTTGTTTTCCATCGAACGCTGCGGATATGAAAGGGTTGATGAAAGCAGCATTTTATGACCCCAACCCGGTAATTATGCTGGAACATAAAGGTTTGTATTGGAGTAAGGTTTCCGGAACTGAAGATGCAAAAAGTATTGAGCCTTCCAAAGATTATATAATACCATTAGGTAAGGCAAATGTAGTTGTACAGGCGGATGTGGCAAGAGTAACCAAAGGTGAGACTGCCTGTATTATAACTTACGGTATGGGTGTTTATTGGGCTAAGTCAGCCGCTGCAACTTTTCCGGGACGGGTCGAAATTCTGGATCTGCGAACCCTGTTTCCTTTGGATGAAACTTTGATTTTTGAAACAGTGCGCCGCCATGGCAAATGCATGATACTTACTGAAGAATCAATCAACAATTCATTTGCAGAAGCACTTTCGTTTAGAATTTCTTCTGAATGCTACCATTGGCTTGATTGTCCGGTTGTAACTGTTGGTGCATTGAATTTACCTGCTGTGCCCATTAATCTTGCATTGGAAAACGCCATGTTGCCCAATGCTCAAAAGGTTCAGCAAAAATTAGGGGCATTGTTGTCTTGTTAATAGATAGTAAGCTTATTGCTATTTTGAGGATTGATCCTAGTAATTATTAGCAACAAAGTTGTCTAACAAAAAATCCTATCCGGGCTTTTTGTCCTTATCTTTTAAGTAAAGAAGAATTAAGCCAAATTAGAAAAGAACCGTACATTAAAGTAGACCCTCCGGTAAACATAGATTTAAGTTTACTAATGCCAATACCTATACCGGACCAGTTGATGCAGGCTTGGTAGGTCTTAAAAGAGTTTACTTACTATATATGAGGCGATACAGAATATTTTGTTTTGTGGCTGGAAGAGTGAAGCAAAACAAGAAAATTAATATCTCATGAAGTACGTACCAGTTACTTAAAGATGATTATAATTGTATCTTAAGAGGCAAATTTGGGCTAAGGGTATGGCAGGAATTGAAATTTATTTGTAGAAGGACCAAAAGCAGGTAGCTAAAAGTTTTGAAATACTAAATTTCATCATAACTTTTGTTAATCAATTGATATTTAAAATATAATACAGAACATGAACAATTTGTTGAGGTATTCTACGATATATTAATAGACACAAAATTTCATTGCATGCTTTCCTTCGTTGAAATAAAAAAACAGGTTATCCAGGAATTAACAACTAAGTTATCTCCGGACTTAACTTATCACAATGTTGATCATACCCTGGATATACTAAAACAAGCTGTATTTATTGCCGGCAAGGAGGGTATAACTAATGAAGAGGACCTTTTATTAATTAAGATAAGTGCCTTATACCACGACATTGGCTTCATAAATGTATACAGCGGGCATGAAGAGGAAAGTTGCCGCTTAGCTTTACCCGAATTAGAAAGCTTTGGTTTTGGACCCAGCCAAATAGAAAAAGTTATGGGAATGATAAGGGCGACCAAGGTACCTCAGCAACCTAATAACCTTATGGAGCAAATTTTGTGTGACTCCGATCTTGACTACCTGGGCAGAAACGACTTTTTTAGGATAGGTGAGGGATTGTACAAGGAATTCTTACTCAAGAACATTGTATCCAGTTACCAGGATTGGAATTTATTACAAATAAGATTTTTAGAGAAGCATCATTATTTTACAAAATCATCCATGCAGCGGCGACAAAAGCAAAAAGAAGCTCACTATAAAGCTATTAAAGCCAAAGTAGGCATGTCAGTTTGAAGTTGCCATTGAAATGCTTTTTTGATTGATCACTCTTATTCTTCTGCACAACGTATTTAATATTCCTTTTAATACTTCAGCTTTATTCATAAGTATCTCGTAAAAAGGTTCCTGCTCCAGCTTTAGTAAAATACATTCATCCATTGTGGTAGCACTTGCCGACCTGTTTTCTGCATCCAGCACCGACAATTCTCCAACAATTTCGTTTTCTCCCAATACTGCCAGGGTATGGGCACCATCATGTATCCGCACTTTTCCCTTAAAAATAAAATACATACAATTACCTATGTCACCTTTAGAGAATAAAATGGTATCGCGGTCCATATAAACTTCCTCCAAAATTCCGGCAATATCTACAAGATCGGATTCTGGTGTATTTTGAAATATTTCTGATGAACGTAAGATCAATACTTTCTCAATTAATAACATGCTTGTTATTTTAACATGGATAAAACGTAATTCCTTGTTTCATTAAACAATACTTCTTCCTTCACTACTTTGCTTTTAAGCACCTGTAGCGAAAAATCGTTTTTATTTAATTTGGGAATCATAAAGCAGGCAACCGACCTGGTCCACTCGCTAAAGTTAGCTTTATTGTCTTTCAAAACTTCTTCAATAATACGAATGCCTTTAAGATCGTGCGACTTAGGTAAAAGCACCTGGTCGTCTTTAATGTCGTTCAATAGCTCAACCAAAACATTAAGCTGGTTAAAATACTTGCTGGGCAAAATAAGTTCCAAAACCTCTATGGCATTAAAAATTCTTGTTTTATTGTCAAGTTGCAACAACTCAATTACTCTATCTACTTTTGGGCGGTCAAATTGTATGGCAAATGCCTTTAAAAGAAAATGCAGGTCATATTTCAACTCTTGCCCAATTGCTTCTTTCAACAAGTCTAAGGCCGGTAATGCTACAAGGTCGTTATAGTACAAAATTTTAACCTTGGTTTGTTCAATCTTATGCTGAATGTAGGCATCTATATTCTTGACATCTTCTCTTTCAGGAAAAGCCTTCTTTAACCACAGCGCTTCAAGTATGGCATCAGCGTAACCAGGATGAGATATCAGAAGTTTGAACAGAAATTTTGACGAATCTTCGCCCTTTATTTTTCCGGAGGTTTTTATAATGGTGGTTATTAAAGGATCAGGTATGGAGGCTGCATCCCAGTATTCTTCCGAAAAAACTTCATCGCCAAAAAATAACAGGCAACGTTGCAAAGCAGCGTAAGCATGATGGTTAACAGCAACCTCAATGGTTTCATTAAACAGTTTAAAATCTTTAAGCTTGCCTACAGCTTCTATTGTTTTTTTATATACCTGTGCATGCTTATCCAGTAATAGCTCCTTTAAGATAGTAGTATACACCTGCCCCGAAGTCTCAATTATAATGTCCAATACCAGTAATTTGTCGGCCAGATGTTGCTTCGTCATGGTTTGTAACTCAGCAAAAACCATGGTCTCAATTTCTTCATCATGCCTGTGTAACAAACCTATGATAGCCGATTTTTTTTCATTGGCTGATAGATGCGAAAGGTCAACAGACCGGGCTTTGCCCAGGTCTTTCTCTAAAAAATAATAAGCCTTTATTAGTTCGGGATGGATCTCTTTTTCGTTTTGCGAATCTTGTATTTGCTGCTCAATAACGGGCAGCGCAATCGTCATGTTATTATCAATAATCCGCGACAATACATACTCTTTCACCTCGTTTTTTGGGTGTGATAAATTTTTAAGCAGAAGCGTATAAATTTCCTTGTATCCTGAGCGCTCCAAAAGATTTAAAGCATGAATAACTTCGAGAGAGTTGGTGCTTTTTGCTTTTGATATAAGTGAATTGATAACCGAATCGTCATTTAAAAACAATTCAGCCCCTGTAAAATATCCTTTTCTTAGGGACTTTATCAGGGTGCGTAAATATTGTTTTTTAATCAGGAAAATAGACGCGATCCAAAAGATCAGGAATACGACCAGAATTTCAGCAACCAGTGTAATGGGCATTTCGTGGTTGGTCTTCATAAAAAAATACAGGAAAGTACCCACGCCAACCAGGGCAAAAGGCATGGTATAACCTTTAGCAACCAGGTGCCCTCTTAACCGGTCGTGTGGAGGCAACGGCTGAAATAGAATGAAGAAAACGGGTTCCTGCAGGGCCGATCTCAATACTTCAGTAAGGAGCACCATAATACCAAAAATGAGCAGATGCGACTGAAGACCCGGATCCCAAAATATGATAACCAGGCTTATAACCAGCAACAATGCAGGGGTTACTAATAAACTGTTGGTAAGCCCAAAGCGGGCTATCATTCTGCTGCTGAAAAGTAATTTGATGGAAATGGCAAATATGCGTCCCAATGCAAAAAATATGGTTATGAAGGAAGCCATTTGTGTACTTTTCTTGTACCTCACTTTAATGTCGGCCAAAAACGTAAAGTCGATAAAAGCAAAAACTACGTAGGATACCACCGAAAGAAGGGCAATGTATAGTATAAGTCGGTTGTAAAAAAAGCGTTTTAAAATAGTTTTTGTTACTGAAATATTTTCTTCTTCAGGTGAATGTTCGTGAGGTACGTTGGGATCGCTTGCTACAATAAAGCCCTGGTTTTGGTAGCGCTTCATTAAAAAAAAAGCAATAAGGAACGAGGCAATGGAAACCCACAATAGATTGTAAATACTAATTACATGTATTAAAACTGAAGCTGCAAGGTAACCGAGCATTTTAGCAGGGATATCGCCTGAACCAACTATTGTAAAAAGCCTTTTGCTTTCTCTAACATTAAACATAATAGATGCCATGCCCCAAAATGCGTAGCCCACCAACATATAAATGATCATGTAAGCAGCTGAAATAATCAGCTTGAGAGAATGGAAATCGAAGAAGGTCAATAGTATCCAAAAGAGCAAGACGGAGCTGGCTGAAAATAGTATCACAATTTCGAGAAGCCGGGGAGAATTTAGTTTTTCATCCAAATATGCATAAATCCTATTGAAACCCATGAGTGCCACGGCAGAAACTACGTACACCAATGGCAATGTTTCAATACTATATGTTGATAAAAACATGGTTAGCGTACTGGTAAAATAAAACGCTGTAGCAAACCCTAAAAAAAATTGAACAGTAAATAATTTTCGAACCAAGGCCGATTCGTGGGGTTTAATATTTAGTAGAAGCAAAATTCTTCTTTCCATATTTGTAGTGTTGGTACCTAAAAATCCTTAAAACTTTTAAACTTACCTAACTAATAAATTTTATTGATGAGAATGTTGCTATGGTATTAAAAAGGAATAATATTTAGGTGATCCTGATATTTATTTAAAAGTATGAGAGGGTCTTGGAAGATGAATACTTGCCATGAAACGCTGATTATCTCTAATTAAACTTACTTTATATTAGAAGATGATTTTTTGTTACTATCGTAGGAATCAATGTAAAGTTCGAACCCAAAGTATTTTATGTATAATTAAAAGGTATGCTCAAACTTGAACCACATAATCAGATAGAAGTAACAGAAGAAAGCATATCAAAATTTCTGGATTTTTATGGCATAAACAATTTTACTTTTGATGCTATCAAAGAAGGTATTTCCAACATTTCTCTTTTAGTTAAAAGTCAAGAAAAAAAATATGTTTTACGTATATATGCCCAGGAGCGAAAAACTAATGAGGAGATTAATTTTGAAATTAAGTTTCAAGATTATTTGAGATCACATAATGTACCCATCCCAAAAATCTACCCAAATAGACAAGGTGAGGAGATGACAGTTGTGAAATTAAATGGAAAGAGTTGGCAAAGTATTTTAATGGAGTTGGTTGAAGGGAGTAGTGTTACCAATAATCCAAGTGATCACTTGATTAAAGAGTTAGCAAATATCCAGGCAAGAATGCATATTTTAGGCATTGATTATAGCAAAAATGAGGATAGTATTAAAGATCCATTAACGTCTTTAAGGGATTACGTATTTTCTAAACTACCCAACATCCTGGTAAACGATAAAGAGGTATTAGAGTTTGTTAAAAGAGTTAAGGCTTACGAATACAACCTGGACCCAAACTTGCCTCAAGGTTGGAATCATTTAGATATTAATTTTGACGGAAATGTTATTACAAAAGATAACAAAGTTGAGGGTATTTTAGATTTTGATGATCTTCTTTTTTCACCACCGGTTGTTTGTTTAGGGTTTACTTTATGGAGCATTTTTGATGAGAGTGGTCTTGATGCTATATGGCTTTATTTAGAGGAGTATCAAAAAATTCGTCCTCTTACATCTCTTGAGTTTGAAAGCCTTCCGCACATTATATTTTTCCGTAATTATTCTATTGGTGCTTTTAGACTTCTTTTATGGGAAGAAGATACTCCAATGAAAGATATAGAAGATATTTTAAAGCTTGAGAAGGAAATACCCAACTTTTTTTCTGGGCAAAACAACTAATACTGGCTTTAAAAAAACCAGTCTTTTCGTAATTTTTTCAAAGTCTTCCAGTTTTCTGGGTTGACTTTCAGATCAGAGCAGTAACAATCATAATCATGGTAGTTGTAATAAAGTGTTAGGAAAAGTGTTAGGAATCAGTGCTGACTACCAGTAAAGAACTAAAAGGAAAAAGCCCAAGACATTGATTTACAACACTTGACCTTTTGTAGCGAGAAGCAGACTTGAACTGCCGTCCGCCGCGGCGGATATGAAGCCGATGCTCAATGCGACAGCGTTTGAATGAAATCTCGTCCAACACCCGATTTCAACCATTTTTCGTGGTCCATTGCTTCATGTTTCATTTCAAAGATCTTGGAATAAATGAGTTTCCATGGTCGACATGACCGCGTCCAATCTTTACCCAGATGGTTATGGGATAAAAGCCTTTGTTTCAGGTTGCTGGTAAAGCCGGTATAGTGTTTTTGGCAACCTTCTGAAAACAGGACGTAAACAGTAAAAGTCATGTAATAAAAAAGGTCACCCTTTTAGATGACCTTTTGTAGCGAGAAGCAGACTTGAACTGCCGACCTTCGGGTTATGAATCCGATGCTCTAACCAGCTGAGCTACCTCGCCATTTCGGGCTGCAAATATAAGTGGTTGACTATTTCTAAAGAAAAAGTATTTGAATAATTATCAACTTTAACCCGTGATACGTGACTATGGTTGAAACCTCTGGCAGTTCACTTCTCATCAAAACTATTTCTTCTGGTTGTAAAATCATCTATATACTTGTCCACTACAGCGTATAACATATCCACCCTTATTCCTTTTAAAAATTGACCGATAGCCTGGCTAAAGTGTTTGAGTTTTTTTACTGATATTCATCCTTCCCAACTAATCAAAGCCTACATTTCTCATTATGAATGTTTCAATCTCCTCTGCTGATTTATACCTGGATTATGTTACCGCCATGCGCAAAATTGCAGATGTAAAATATGCTTCGGCTGTTTTACAATGGGACCAGGAAACCTACCTTCCTGCAAAAGGTGCGGGTTTTAGGGGACAGCAATTGGCAACTTTAGCCGAGGTAGCCCACGAGCTTTTTGTGCAGGATAAGACGGGTGATCTTTTAAACAAACTGAAAAATGCTGAGAATTTGAACGAACGGCAATTAAAGAATGTAGCCCTGTCACTTGAAGATTATAATAAGGTAAAAAAGTTTTCAGCAGCATTCGTTCGTAAAATGAGCGAAACTGTTTCGCTTGCGTATCATTCATGGATTAAAGCAAGACGAGACAAAGACTTTAAAGTATTTGAACCTTTATTAACGGAGATTATTGAACTGAAAAAGCAGGAGACTGATATTTTAGGATACACCCATAACAGGTACGATGCCCTGTTAAATGAATACGAAAAGGGCGCATCGGTACAAATGTTAGATAAAATATTTAACGATGTAAAGCAGCCATTAAAAGATTTATTGCTTGAGCTTCAGGCCCTGCCTAAACCCGACAGTTCCTTTTTACACCAACATTTTCCTAAGGATATGCAATGGAAGTGGGGGCAGGAAATTGCAGGGATACTGGGTTTTGATTTTAGTGCAGGAAGACAGGATATTTCGGAACATCCTTTTTCAACCAATTTTAATAACCAGGACGTAAGAATAACTACCAGGATTGATGAGAATGATTTTGGCAACATGACCTGGAGTACCATTCATGAAGTGGGCCATGCCCTCTACGAGCAGGGATTACCAACTGAAGAATATGGTTTGCCTATAGGAGAATACGCTTCGTTAAGTGTGCATGAGTCACAATCAAGATTATGGGAAAACTGTGTAGGAAGGGGAGAGCCATTCTGGAATTTTCATTTTAAAAAATTGGTTTCACTTTTCCCCAAACAGTTTAAAAATGTAACAGTCAATCATTTTACAAGAGCTATCAATAAGATCGGCCCCTCATTTATTAGAACAGAGGCAGATGAACTTACCTATCATTTTCATGTAATGATCAGGTATGAAATAGAGAAACTCCTTATAAATGGCGAATTGAAAACTAAGGACATACCTGCTTATTGGAATGAACAATACAAAATAGTTTTAGGTGTTGAAGTTCCTGATGACTTACAGGGTTGTTTACAGGATGTACATTGGAGCCATGGAAGTTTTGGTTATTTTCCTACCTATAGCCTCGGTAGTTTTTTTGCAGCCCAGTTTTGGCAACAATTACTTTTAGAAAATGCCGGCCTGTTACAACGGCTTGCAGAAAATGGAGATACCACCCCCATATTAACCTGGTTACGTAAAAACGTTCATCCACACGGCAGGTTTTTTACCAGTGAAGAACTCTGCACAAGCATAACAGGCAAAGGGCTCGACAGCAAAGTTTTTGTACAATACCTCCGCGAAAAAATGCTGCATCTACACCATCTTTCTTAATTATTTTTCAAGGAACAATCCCAGGATTATTTGTGACCCACCAGCTGTGGGTGCCTGTTTTTTGCGCAAACTACCCTCAACTTAAAATGAGCCAATGCTCTATAATTGTTTACTTCCCAGCTTTTTTTCCTCCCTCCGTACACTTCGTAACAAACTTATTTTAGGTGTAATTCATAAAAAAATCAACATGAAATAAAATAAAAAGCCCGGATTTTGGTTTATATACTGTGCGGGTGATTTTGTGCCAATTCCAATATCCATATTGATAACCATCCCAGTTTTTCTATGAAAACCTTAACCAGGGTGTTACTGAATTGTATTCAGTTGGTAACACTCATTTTGCTCACTACAAGTGCATCCGCCCAGGTAAAAGCGGATTTTTCTGCTAGCCCTACAATCGGTTGCCCGCCTATGGTAGTGAATTTCCAGGACAAATCTTCAGGGGATCCGACTGAATGGAAGTGGGATCTGGGAAATGGAACCATATCTTATCTTAAAGATCCAATAGCAACTTATTTTAACCCGGGTGACTATACCATTAAGCTGATTGTTAAAAACCAGGATGGAGCAGACTCTGTTGCTAAAACAAAATTTATTACAGTTTACGAGTTGCCTACTGCAGACTTTAAAGCTTCAGATACAACCGGGTGTTTTCCTTTAAAAGTATTTTTTAGCGACAGTAGCCTTCCCGGTTCAGGTACAATTGCATCGTACCAATGGGACTTTGGGGATGGAAATTTATCAACTTTACAAAACCCTATACACACCTATATCAATGCAGGTGATTTTACAGTTACACTTAGGGTGATCAATTCAAATGGTTGCGTAAAAGTTTTTACAAGACCTTCCTATATCAAATTGCGCGTAGGCGTCAAAGCCGATTTTATTTTTGATATCCCATCAAATTGTAAATCGCCGGTTTTAGTAAACTTTGCAAACAAATCCGAGGGTACAGGTATATTAACTTACAAATGGGATTTGGGAAATGGCTCCACTTCAATAGTGCAGAATCCTTCGGCAAGTTATGTATCAGCAGGAGACTACACCATTAAGTTGATTGCTAGTAACAGCACAGGCTGCACTGATACTTTAATACGAAAAGACTTTGTAAAAATTGGGTTTGTAAAAGCAAATTTTAATGCTCCTGCCTATACATGTGTCAATGCATTATTTAACGTTACAAATACTTCTACGCCTGCGCCTTCAAGTGTGTTATGGGATTTTGGGGATGGTACCATCAGTACCCTAATGGCGCCTGTAAAATTATACAATGCGCCTGGCATATATCCCATAAAAATGGTAAGTACTTTTGCCAATTGCACCGATTCGGTAATAAAAAATATTACAGTTATTGGGGGCCCAAAAGTTGATTTTACTGCATCCAATCTGGTTGGGTGTAAGTTGCCGCACACGGCCACTTTTACAGACCAGACTACAAGTGCAGGGGCAATAACTTACCTGTGGCGTTTTGGCGACGGTACAACATCCACACTTGCATCGCCAACGCACACTTTTACAAAGTATGGCAACTTTGCTATTACCCTTGTTGTAACCAATTGGAGTGGGTGTAAAGACAGCCTTGTTAAAACAGCCCTGGTAAATATTGCTGCTCCTAAAGTAACATCAATTACAGGGTTACCTGTTAGAGGTTGTATACCTTACACCATCAATCCACAGGCAGTAGTTACAAGCAGCGAGCCTGTAACAAATTATCAATGGGATTTTGGTGATGGAACTACTTCTACTGTTGCAAACCCAAGCCATACCTATACAGTTGCTGGGGCTTACCGCATAAAAGTAATTGTCATTACCGGCAGTGGTTGTTCTGACACAGCTACTATGACGGATGCTGTTAAAGTGGGAATAAGACCAGCAACAGCATTCTCTGCTGATCCTTTAGATGTTTGTGCTCAAACCAAAGTTACTTTTACTGACCTTTCTCCATCTAATCCGTTAATTCACGAATGGTACTGGGAGTTTGGCGATGGGGGTAATTCAGTAGTTCAAAACCCGGTGCATTTATATACCGATACCGGTAAGTTTAATGTTACCCTTATTACCACAAACTTTGGTTGCTCCGATACTTTATGGAAAGAAAAGTATATACACGTAAGTCCACCTATTGCCAGGTTTGATACGGCTTTCTTATGTACTTCTCCTTTGACACGTAATTTTATTGATAAGTCTTTAGGTGCATCAACCTGGTCATGGGATTTTGGTGATGGTACTTCATCCGACATTCAGTTTCCAAGCCACACTTACGCAAAACCGGGTAATTACAAAGTAATTTTGAAAGTTACCAATGGTACCTGCGAACATACACTTTCAAAGTTTGTGAAAGTGGTAAATGAAGATCCACGTTTATTAAGTACGGACTCCATTAGTTGCCGTAATTCAAGAATGACTTATACCGTTACCAATGTTACAGCCAGCAATATTATTGATTATACCTGGTATCCGGCAGGTGCTCAAACGGTAACACCTATTGTATCTACACTTTATGCATTGGCTCAATATTATACTACTACCGGCCAGGTAAACCCCTATGTAATTGTTAGAGATGTATTGGGCTGTAAATACAATGTATCCACTGCTACACCCATTAGTGTATATGGTCCAAAGGCAGGATTTTCTGTGCCTTTTACTGCAACCTGTTTTATGACGACGGTGCCTTTTACTGATACTTCAAAAACTGATGGCACTCATCCAATCACAAATTATATATGGAGCTATGGAGATGGAAAGACAGACAATCTTGCAAATGCTCCGTTCAATCACCAGTACGATAGCGCGGGTGTATTTGGGGTAAGATTAACTGTTGTTGATAGTTATGGTTGCCGCGATAGTGTTTTTAAGCCAAACTTATTGACCATCTCAAAACCAGTCTCCAGCTTTACAGTTTCAGACACCTTAGTATGTCCAAAAGTACCGGTAGTATTTAAGAATTTTTCAAGCGGCATCAACATAACTTACTCATGGAATTTTGGTGATGGCACTACGGCTACAACAGCAGGTGCTACCCATGTTTACACAAATGAAGGGTTGTATAAAGTAAGTCTTACAATAGCAGATAAGTTTGGATGTGCCACTAGTACTGATACGCTGATACATGTGGTTCAAACAACATCTGATTTTTTAATGAGTGATTCCTTTTCAAGTTGTCCTCCACTGCTGGTTGATTTTACCAACCGCTCCAAAGGTTTCATAATTATGTCGTACGATTTTGGTGATGGCGGTATTTCAACATTAAATAATCCATCGCACATTTATACTTACCCCGGTACTTACCTGGTTAAGTTGGGCGTTCGCAACAATGGAGGATGTACTGATACCCTTATTAAAAAGGTGGTGATACAGGGACCAACCGGAGTATTTAATTATAATCCCCTGGTAATATGTAACCCGGGTACCATTGATTTTATAGCTAATACCAAAAACGCCATAAAATACATTTGGGATTATAACGATGGTACTACGGTATTCTCAAACCAAACAAAATCATCTCATACCTATACCAGTCCCGGTAATTTTATTCCTAAAATAATTCTGGAAGATAACTCCGGTTGTAAAGTGCCAATTGTAGGTAAAGACACCATTAAGGTTAAGATGGTCGAAACAAATATTGTATCACAAAGATCATTGTTGTGCGATAGTGGCATGGTTGCTTTTAAAGACTCAAGTATATCAAATGATACCTATCAAAGTTTTACCTGGAACTTTGGTGACGGCCAAACATCAACCGTTAGAACTCCAAACCATCAGTATAATACGCCCGGCTTCTATAATATTCAATTAATATTAAAAACTGCTGCCGGTTGTTCAGACACTGCTGTTTTACTCAACCATGTTAAAGTAGTAAACAGCCCATCTATAAAGATCATTGGCGACACTTCTTCTTGTTTACCTGGTTTATTAACCTTTACGGGAGGGTTGCAAAGGGCAGATACTTCAACCTTAAGCTGGAAATGGAATTTTGGTAACGGGCAGGCAGGCAATGTTCAAAATCCTCCGGCCCAGAATTATACTGTTGTGGGTAAGTTTCCGTTAACGGCAATGGTAACCAATTACGATGGTTGTATGGATAGCACCACCAGGTATGTTGATATTCACCCGTTACCTGTTGTAAATGCAGGGCCGGATTCTTCAATTTGTTTCGCAACTTCTATAACATTACAGGCTTCAGGTGCCGCTCAGTACACCTGGAACTTTGAGCCAACCTTAAACTGTTTAAATTGCGATATGCCTGTTGCAAAACCACTAACAAGCACCAGCTATATAGTAACTGGCAAAACATCCTTTGGTTGTATAGCATCTGATACGGTCAGCATTACAGTAACCCAACCATTTAAAATGTCGGTTAACAAGGGCGATACCCTTTGCGTTGGCGAAAGCATTACTTTAAAAGCTACGGGTGCTGAAAAATACAATTGGTCGCCATCAATTTGGTTAAGCAATTCAGGAACTGCAAATCCCGTTGCACGTCCAGACTCTACCATTACCTACCAGGTTATAGGTAGCAACAACAATAATTGCTTTGCTGATACCGGTTTTGTAACTGTTAAGGTGTATCCTATGCCACAAATCAGCATTTTGGGTAACGATGAAGTAACTGTGAATGTTGGAAACTCTTATCAATTAGAAACAAAAAATTCTCCTGATATTATTAACTGGAAATGGTTGCCTTCTACCTTTTTATCTTGCAAGGATTGCCCTAATCCTAAAGTCACTCCAAAGGAATCACGGGTGTACTCGGTAGTAGGCTCAAATGGCGGCAGGTGTGTGGCAAGAGACGAAGTAAAGATCAACCTGGTTTGTAATAATTCAAATGTATTTATTCCAAACACGTTCTCTCCAAATAACGATGGCAATAACGATCGTTTTTATCCAAGAGGAACCGGAGTATTTGGTATTAAGTCCATGAAAATATTCAACCGTTGGGGACAGATAGTTTTCGAAAACAATAGCTTTACTCCTAATGATGCCTCGGCTGGTTGGGATGGCAAATTGAAGGGATTAGAACTTAACCCTGATGTGTATGTGTACATTATGGATGTGGTATGCGAGAACAGCCAGGTCTTTCCAATAAAAGGTAATGTAACGCTGATAAGGTAAGTCAACTTTATATATAGACTCAAATATCCCGGCCCAAAGCCGGGATATTTTAATTTATACTAAAATGACTCCTTATGACGGATATAATGATATTTTGCATTTAAATATATAATTATCTTATGTATCAAACTCAGTAAGCTAATTTTCGAATTATTATAGTCTGTAGACTACTGCTATCCAATATTTACACCGTTGAAGCCTCTGATGAATGGTTATTCATAATCATTTGAATAAGCCGTAAAATAAGATTGCTTACAACATCGAAAGCCATTACAAAAGTACTGCTCAAGGTTTTGGTGCTTTTATTAAACTATATGTATGGGTATTTAAAGTAGTAAGATTTGAAACAGCTATCAGATTTATTTGCAACTAAAGTCTGGCTGCTGGTTCTTTTTTCTTGCCTGGTAACTTTTAAAGGTCACTCTCAGTTAGTGGCTGATTTTAATGCGGATACCACATCAGGATGCGAACCGGTAGTTATAAAATTTAATGATCTTTCCAAAGGAAATCCTACGGCGTGGTTGTGGGATCTTGGTAATGGAATTACCTCAACTCAACAAAACCCGGTTACATTTTATTTTGATCCGGGTACGTACACAATTTCTTTACAGGTAATTAATGGTACTGATACACAAACCATAGTTAAGGAGCATTATATCACAGTATACAGCCTGCCAGAGATAAATTTTGGATTATCTGACTCTATTGGCTGCTTTCCTTTTACTATACGATTTACTGATTTGTCTATTCCTAAATCGGGTGAAATAAAAAGCCTGCAATGGGATTTTGGAGATGGAACTTTCTCGAATGAAACCATAGCAGACCACACCTACAATGTTGCAGGCAACTTTACCATCTCTTTAATTGCTACAAATACTCTTGGCTGTAGGTCGTTATTAAGTAAATCGAACCTGTTAAAAGTTTTGGAAGGTGTGAAGGCAGGATTTGACCTGGAAAATGATACAAACTGTAATGCGCCTGCAAATTTCCATTTCAATAATACATCAAAAGGAAAAGACATTCAATCGTACAAATGGGATTTTGGAGATGGCAAGTCAGACACGACCACTAACCCTAATCATATTTATACCAGCCAGGGTTCTTACAGTGTGGGGCTTACAGTATCCAATACAGACGGATGTTCTGATTCGATTTTTAAACAAAACCTTGTAAGAATAGGATCAGTAAATGCCTCGTTTCTTAGTGACGATTCAGTTTGCGAAAATGCTTCCATTGTTTTTAAAAATACATCCGAACCTGCACCTACTTCAGTTCTGTGGAATTTTGGAGATGGATCAACTTCTACCTTGCTAAATCCTACAAAATCGTATGCAACAGCGGGAACGTACACGGTAACCCTGACCAGTTTTTTTAGTGGTTGTAGCGATGTAGCAACCCACAACATTACTATTTTGCCATTACCATCGGCAGCATTTACCACAAGCAGCCTGTTAAGCACCTGTAAAAATCCACTTTTTGTAAATTTTAAGAGCAACGATCAGGCACTGGCTGACTATAAATGGAATTTTGGTGACGGAAACACCTCGGATAGTTCCAGCCCGGGTTACACATATACAACCCCCGGCTTGTACAATGTATCGCTACAAGTTACCGGAGCCAATGGATGTACTAATAAGCTAACAAGAAATAACCTGGCGTACTTTGGTCCACCTTCTGTATTGCGAATTGATGGATTGCCTTATCGTGGTTGTGCCCCCTATGAAACAAAACTTTCTGCGCCTGTTGAGTCGCCTGAGCCGGTAGTAACTTACCTGTGGAATTTTGGAGATTCAACTACTTCAACTGAGGAAACACCCACACACTTTTGGGCAAACGAGGGCAGTTATACAATATCAGTTACCATCACAACAGTTAATGGATGTACTACTACTTTTAAGTTACCTAATACACTGGTGTTAACTAAAAAACCTGTTATCGCCTTCACGGCTACGCCGCAAAACGCATGTGCTTTTCAAAACATAAATTTTAAAGATTCTACCTCAGGTAATGTAACAAAACTGGAGTGGTTTTTTGGTGATGGCGGGGCTTCAAACGAAAAGGATCCCCTATACAATTACAAGGATACAGGCAGTTTCCAGGTAATGCTTGTTGCCAGTAATGAAGGTTGCTTCGATACACTTAAAGCTCCGGATTTCATTTATATCAATCCACCTATTGCCAGGTTCAATACGGTACTTGATTGTGCTACACCATCCATACGGCAATTTAATGACAGCTCTTTAGGCGCAACAAGCTGGGCCTGGAATTTTGGAGACAACACTGCTTCCTCCGACCAAAATCCTCAGCATACCTTTTCTAAATCCGGGTTGTTTAATGTTGAGTTGGAAGTGTCGAATAGTATATGCAAGCATAGCATAATACAACCTGTTTGGGTGATTGTAGAAAGCCCGGTATTGATTGTAAGCAATGCTTCAAAATGTAAGAGTGCTGTTACCCGTTTTATTGTCGACAGTATTAATACATCCTTTTACAATCAATATATATGGGATTTTGGTGATGGTAATAATACAACCACGAGTGCAAGCCTGACTTCGTATAATTATGTTGGATCAGGCACTTTTAATCCTTCGGTAACACTGGTTGATAACAATGGATGTAAACAAATTGTGGCTTCGATTATTGGTATTAATATTATTGGTCCCGATGCTGATTTTTCAATACAGCCAAATGCATGTTCAAATGCTTTGGTACCCATTAACAATTTGAGCGAAGCCCCGGCTGAATTTCCCATTTCAACTTTTATATGGAACTATGGGGATGGAACTATTGATACGCTTGCCAGTAGCGAGGCAAAACATAAATACGTAAAGCCGGGAAAGTACAATATCAAATTGACCATAATAGATTCCGTGGGTTGTATGGATGTTGTTTCAAAACCGGGTATCATTCTGGTAACGCAGCCCAAGTCGTCTTTTACTATCAGCGATTCCCTGAACTGCCTTATATCAAATGTAACTTTTGCCAGTACCTCAAGCGGTATGAATCTTAAATATTATTGGAACCTTGGTGATGGAATTATTGCGAATCAGCAGCAGGTAACGTACAAGTTTAAAAACGAAAAAGAGTATAATATCAAACTGGTGGTAACGGATACCTTCGGCTGTATTGATTCGCTTACAAAAACCAGGGCTGTTAAAGTGGCTAACGTAAAAGCTGTTATGCAAACAAGAGACAGCCTAAGTTCATGTCCTCCGTTTATAATAACGCTATGGAATAAGTCAACCAATTATTCATCTTTCTATTGGGACTTTAATGATAGAAGTTTCTCGAATCTCGATAGTCCCTCTCACTATTACAATGTACCAGGCGTTTATAAAATTAAACTGATAACAAAAGGATACGGAGAATGTACCGATACTGCTACTACAACTATAACCTTGCTGGGTCCTTCGGGTAAGTTCAGGTATAACCCTTATACCATATGCTCACCGGGTGTGGCAACCTTTATTGCTTCTACTTCCAATAAAGCTTCGTTTATCTGGGATTTTGGCGATGGTACCATTACAAGAACAACCGACTCTGTAACAATCCATGATTATGTAAATCCGGGTAAGTATAAACCTAAATTATTACTGGTGGATGTTGCAGGTTGCCAGGTGCCCATTATTGGTAAAGACACAATCATCATTATAAAGGCAAAAGCAGCTATTAAAAATATTACTTCACTATCCTGCGATTCTACAACAGTCCAATTTTTCGACTCAAGTCGTGTTGATTTTGATAGGGTGGCTGTGTATACCTGGAACTTTGGAGATGGATCAAAAGATACCATTTACCAGAACCCGGTACATTTTTACCAGGCACCGGGTAACTATCCGGTAACACTTACCATTAAAACTAAAAATGGATGCACCAATACCAGCACTCTGCAAACAGCTATAAAAGTTGTAAAAAGTCCATCAATTAAAATTGTAAGCGATGCAGGTGTATGCAAGGATAACACTACTTTATTTAGAGGAGAAGAGTTGGTGAAAGATACTTCGGTACTAAAATGGAAGTGGGATTTTGGTAATGGACAAACGGCTACTCTGCAAAATCCTCCTGTACAGCTTTTCAACACTGCAGCATCCTATGTAATTAAAGTTTCAGTTACAAATAGCAGCGGATGTAATGCATTAGGCCAGCAGCCTTTTACAGTGTATCCTACACCGAACATTAATGCAGGTAACGACACAGTATTATGCTTTGGCAACACATTGCTGCTACAGCCTGCCGGGGCAAACACATATCGTTGGAGCAGCCAGTCAACATTGAGTTGTTTAAATTGTGCAACCCCTGTAGCCAAACCTGTAACTGCAACTACGTATAAGGTTGAAGGCACATCTGCCTTTGGTTGTAAAAGTTCCGATACCATAAGAGTTGGAGTAACTTATCCATTTAAAGCAACAACAAGTTTAACCGATACGTTGTGCGTTGGTGAGGCTGCAAAACTGTATGCATCTGGTTCTGATACATACAAATGGTCTCCTGCCGCAGGATTGAACAATGCATCCCTGGCAAACCCCGTAGCAACCCCAAATGCTACCACTACCTACCAGGTTATTGTCTCGGATAAATACCAGTGTTTTGCTGATACGGGTTATGTAAAAATTGTGGTGTATCCTATACCAAAAATTAACATTGAACAAGACGAATACACCCTGCCAGTTGGTAATAGCGTATTATTAAAAACCACCCATTCAGATGAAGTTACCAGCTATAAATGGACACCATATATTGGTTTAAGTTGTATTAACTGCCCACAGCCAATAGCATCGCCCCGCAACACGACAGATTATTTTGTAAGGGTTTTAAACGATGGTGGTTGTAAGGCAGAAGATAAAGTAACAGTTACCGTCATTTGTAATAACGCCAACATTTTTATACCCAATACCTTCTCGCCTAATGGCGATGGTATGAACGATGTGTTTTTTGTAAGGGGAAAAGGAGTAGCATCTGTAAAGGCCATTACAATATTTAACAGGTGGGGAGCTGTAGTATTTCAAAAAACCAATATCAGTATCAACGATCCGTTAGCAGGATGGGATGGTACTTACAATTCTACTACACTCACCCCCGATGTATTTGTTTATAAAGTGGATATTGTTTGTGAAAACAATCAGGTGTTTAGTTTGAAGGGAAATGTTACGTTGATAAAGTAAAACAGCACAAACAGCTTGAAGTTACTCTTAAAATAATATCGCTGCGGGAACATGCCTGGTGCCAATCTATCCTATTTTGGTAGTACGATTTTTCACTCAGTTTTTAATTTACAAACAGTAATGAGTCCCTGGATCTTTTGCCATGCAAAACCCCTTGATTATTTGTGAAGCTGCATGCAAATAACCTTTACTTAACCCGTTCTTCACACACAGGTCACAGGCTTGTGGGTTCTTTGCAAAACCACTGTAATGAAATTATTAAATGTAATCTTCTGCCTGCTTATTATTTCAACTGTCTCCCAAGCACAACACCCTTCTAAAAACGTATTAATTATTACCCTTGATGGCACACGCTGGAACGAAATATTTGGCGGTGCAGATGGAAATTTATTGTTCAATCCTCAATTTGTACGAGACACTTCTCTTATGAAACAGCAGTATTGGCATACCTACCCTGAGGAAAGAAGGCGATTGTTGATGCCATTTTTTTGGTCGGTTATAGCAAGACAGGGGCAGTTATTAGGGAACAGGCTGTACAATAACGACGTGAATGTTGCAAATCTTTATAAAATTTCGTATCCGGGATACAGCGAAATTTTTACGGGTTATGCCGATAAGCTCTTTATTCCTAACCTTTCTATAAATAACAAGCGAACAAATATTTTACAATACCTCAATAATCAACAGGAATTTAAGGGTAAGGTGGCAGCTTTTTGTTCCTGGAGGGTGCTTCCGTTTATCTTGGATGAGAAGAATGGAACCATGCAGGTAAATGCCGGTTACGAACCGTTGTATAGCGAAGAACTTTTTAGTAAAATAATAGACAGTGTACAGCTAAATGTGCACGATAAGAACAACACCCGCCATGACCTGCTAACTTTTGAAAGCGCAAAAAACTACCTTGAAAGCAAACATCCTAAAGTACTGTATATTGGCCTGGGCGAAACCGACGAATTTGCACATAAAGGTGATTACGATACTTACCTGCAAAAAATGCATAATGCAGATGCGATGATTGCAGAGCTTTGGTATTATGTGCAGACAGACCCATTTTATAGGAATAATACCGCTATGGTGATAACCACCGACCATGGCCGTGGACGTAAGCCGGATAATTGGTCGAAACATGGATTTTGGATTAATGGCTCAGGAGAAACCTGGATGGCAATGCTGGGCTGCGGCATAGAAGCATTGGGCGAAGTGAAAGTAAAACAGCAGGTTTTTCAAAAACAGGTAGCCCCCACAATAGCTGCTTTACTTGGCCAGTCTTTTGTACCCGGTCACCAGGTGGCTGCTCCTTTGCACTTGCAGGCAGGAGAATAATTACAAACATTCGATGGTTTGTTCCGCCAAAAATCTCTTATTCTTCTTCATACAACCTTAACCTGTTGCGCATTTGTATCATCTCACTTTGCATGTTCTCTACTTTATCAAGCAAATACGATATGGCCTCAATTCCCTCCAGGTTAATGTCCATGTCGTAATGCAGCCTGATAAGTTTCTCCAACTTTTGCAATTCATTGGAAGGTATAAATCGTTCTTCTTTTATAGTTGAGATTTGTAGCAACCCATATTGCTGCAGGGAATCAATAAAGGAATACTCAATGTTATAGTGTGTACAACAAATTTGAGCATCAATTAAATTTTCGTTTGGCATACCAGTGTCTTTAATAGATATAAAAATGTTAGGGCCGCAGGTCTTTAAGCTGTGTAAACAATTCAATTTCCTTTTCAGTCAAATTAACCGGAATTTTAATATTCCAGGTTATAATTAAATCTCCAAACTCTTCTTCTTTTTTGTAAACCGGTACGCCTTTGCCTTTCAATTTAATCTTAGACCCGTTTTGTGTTTCGGGTTTTATTTTAACCTTCAACTTGCCGGTTAAGGTATCAATAGTTACATCGCCGCCCAGCACTGCATCGTACAATTCAATATCCTTATTCATATACAGGTCGTTGCCCAGTCTTTTAAAATGATGATTGTCTTTTATTACAAAGGTTAAATACAGATCGCCATTTGGTCCGCCGTTTACGCCGGGACTTCCGTAATCTTTTAGTTTTATTTTTTGCCCGTTCTCCACTCCTGCGGGAATGGTGATTCTTACATTTTTACCGTTGACCGTAAGTGTTTGTTGATGGCTTTTTAAAATGTCGGACAATGCCAGGTGCAATTCAGCATTGTAGTCCTGGCCCCTGAATTTACTTTGACCTCTCGAACTGCTTTTGCCGCCACCGCCAAACATGGATGAAAAAAAATCAGAAAAATCATCTTCTTCGTTTCCACCTGAAAACGATTGACCGCCTCCACCCGCATAAGCCCGGCTTTGTTCCTGGCGGGCTTTGTCATATGCTTCGCCATGCTGCCAATCCTTGCCATACTTGTCGTATTTTTTCCGTTTCTCAACATCGCTTAACACTTCGTTGGCTTCGTTTACCTGTTGAAATTTCTTGTGTGCTTCTTTGTCGTTAGGGTTAAGGTCTGGATGCAATTTGCGGGCAGCTTTTCTGTAAGCCTTCTTAATGTCCTCCGGTTTAGCATTTTTATCTACACCCAGCACTTTGTAATAATCTATAAAATCCATAGTTCAAATTTTGACCTTTAGGTGCAGTTATAATTAGGAAACATATGATCTCTCTATTGACTTAGTTTAATTCGTTAGGATATAATTAATAAAGGAAAATTATATCTTTTGCAGCATTAAATTTCCTCTTCTAAAACCACCCATCTAACCGAAGTAAAAAACCTATCAACAGTAAATTGCTGACCTCGCTGTTTTTTATCTTTTAGTTCGTTGATGTAATTTTCCCGGTCTATTCTTATCACGCCGTGGTTAAGGCATAAAATTTCATCAATCATGTATTTGATCTCTGAAACTATCTTAGTGTCATTTATGTCTGTGTTAGGTATAAATCTAGGGGTCTGGTCATCATATTCAAAATACTTTTCGGGAGTATATTCCCCTAAATCTGGTTTCAAATAATCAATCACTGGCTTATTCGTTTTAATGCTGTTTATTTTCGCCTCAATCATAAACAAATTGTCCCAGTTCCAGTATTCAACTTTTTTTTCGCTAGCATTAAAATGATCTAACTCGCCACGATGATCTACGCGGTTGAATTCTGCTTCGTTCGAAATG
>JBBQVY010000018.1:0-39498 GCA_038211085.1 Chitinophagales bacterium
CCATGGAAGTCCTGGCACTAAGGAAGTACTGCTTTCGCTGCGGTACAAGTCGCTAAAACCGTCTTTAAATTGATTGGTAATTTTAATGTCTGCCGCAATGGAAGCACTGTTGTCGAAACCCAGGTCAATCAAGAGATGGAATGGGTTTTCGCTATAATTGGAGTAAGCGTGTATCTGCAAACTGGCTGTAGTTCCCAACCGTTTGATGGTTACCTCTTGCAGCCCAAACCCCACGTTGTTGAGGGTCCAGTTATTGTCAATGCTTACGAGCGGCATAGGTTTGCCCGCCTGCAGCATCTCCGTATTGGCCGGCTTGTACAGCAACGAAGAAACCTCAAGCCGGTCGTTTACCTGTATGGTTAGCGCAAGGCTGTCGTTAGTAATATAAATGACTTTGGGATTTTGATCGTTTGGTACAGCCCGAATGTTTACCTGCGCGATAGCACCGCAATTAATAAAAATAAATCCGGCTAAAACCAATAAACTGCACGTTACATATTTCATACAATTGGGGGGTGTTATTAATACTTCAAGCTTAATTTTTACAACAATATTATTTGCAGTGGCCGCACTTTACCTATAAACGCCACTCCCTTATTGTTACTTGCCTATACTTTATAATCAATGGCAAACGGCCATCAACGATGATTAAATTTTTTGCAAAACCAACTTCTTTTAACTTCTATCCCCGTGTTTGTAGGGCAACCCGTTATTTTAAATTAACTGTTTCAGTGGAACAAGGCGTTCACTATTGATTCAACCATTTCCATTGCCCACCAATACTTTTCTAGTTTGCATTTGCGTGCTCAAAAGGCGGTGCCAATGGTTGTCGTGGCTTGCCGCCGCCGCCTATACTTTCGGGGGCGTTATTTACAACGCATTGCAGGTTTTGGATAATGGTCATCATATCTTTTGAATAAGAAGAAGAAAGATCGCGGTTGGCAATGTTGATGCCGGTAGCCGACAAAACCTCCTCTGCAACTCCTTCTTCAAGAGGTAAATCATAATTATTCCAATAGGTATCGTCTACTATATAGGCGCCGTAATTCTGCAGGGCGTAAAATAATTTAATGGCAATTGGATTGGTGATACCTAAACTTCGAGGAGTTGCAAACGGGTTAATAGCAAGCAGCGCACCCATCTCCATATAAGGAACATCCGCTTTGCGAAGGTTTTTGACACCATACCCTCCTACAGGATTTTTTGACGGATCGGCATAACCATCTGCTTTCACTGCCGGCCATCGGTAGCCGGGCGTAGCGTCGTTATTGTACACAAGGTAATAAGCTGCTAATATGTTTAGTTTAATAGCATGATGGATCGGTTCGCTGGCCAACAACTCCCCTTTTCTTATTGACCCGCCGATACCCGAAAGGCCAGAACCACCATGGCCGCCCGTATGACCGGGCGAAAACAGGCTGTTGTTTTCTTTTGAAGTATAATCGTACGCGGCAATCATGTTGTTACCACAGGTAGCCACCGCATTAAAATGGAAAAGTGATCCATCGGGTTGTAAGCAGACGCCAGAAAAATTTGGTGTATTTCTTGAACCGTTCGGATCCTTGTACACTGCCTTCTCCGGAAAACGATATTGTTTTCCGGTTGGTTTTCCACCGCAGCGGAAATTCCATTTTGCCGGAGCTGTTAATTCCATCATGGGATCGGAAGCGGTGGCAATTAATATAGGTTCATCATCTACACCCACTCCACCAAAACCATATTCCTTTGAAAGTCCAATTTCAGCAACCGGCCGCAGGTAAGCTGGCTTGTAAACAGCATTGCTTCCAATAGGCGTGTTCCAGATGGAGTTGACCGCGAAAGGCCAGGTAAACGGATCCCTTTGGGCGTTCGCCTGTTGAAACAGTACGGTTAAAACGAAAAGGAATATAATGTTACCCTTCATTATTTTTATTAAAGTAAAATAAAATTGCAGGGAAGCTAATTTACCTACACCCAGTGGGAGGTAATGTTAAACATTAGGGTAGCAATAGCTGCCAGCTCAGCAAAAGTTACGAAAACAAAGCTTTTTAAATTTTTACCTCGCTGCAATAATCAACCCCAGCCCAACCACATACAGCAACAACATAACATTTAGTATAGTAGAAGTGCCCCTGGGAGCGGTTTTAAATTCCTTCCAAATATAAATGCCCCAAATGGCAGCCACTACCGTAGCGCCCTGACCCAGGCCGTACGATATGGCCGGGCCAGCTTTGCCGGAAGCGATAATGCTAAACGACATGCCTACACACCAAATGCCACCACCCAATATGCCGGTAATATGATTTTTTAGACCACCTTTAAAATAGTCGCCGTAGCTGACCGGTGCGCCTACAAACGGCTTGCGCATCAGCAGCGTGTTGAATAAAAAGTTGCTAAGCAAAATGCCTGCGGAAAAGAATACTACCGCCGTGTACGGACTAAGCTTTCCTGCTACCGGTACATCAAAATTGGGGAACATGGCTGCCGCCACATACTTGTAAAAGAAGCCCATCAACACACCTGCAACTATTGATAGCAACAATCCTTTAGAAGAGGTACCGGCGGTGCCGGATTTCATTTTACGATAGGCATTGGCATTTAATAAAATGGCCGCTACAATTAAGGCAACCCCACCAAATATAAGTGCGGCGCTGCCGTATGGGCTATCAATATAATTGACCACTACACCTATTACCAGCGCCAGCCCAATACCTACCGGAAAAGCGACTGCCATGCCCGCAATGGAGATGGCTGCTACCAATAAAATATTGGCTGCATTAAATATAATTCCACCAAGCATGGCGGAGAAAATACTGGTATTATTGGCCTGTGCCACATCGGCTAAAAACGACCTTCCACCGCTGCCACTGCTACCCAATGTAAAAGCGAAGATTAGCGACACCAGCAATATGCCAATTACATAGTCCCAATAAAATAACTCGAAGCGCCAGTTGCCGGAAGCCAGCTTTTGGGTATTGGCCCATGAGCCCCAGCACAACATAGTGATGACGCAAAATAAAATGGCTGTGGTATAACTTTCTATAATAAACATGTATTAGTTATTGCTTATGAGGGATGAGGTGGAGGGCTTGTTAGAGAAAACGATCATGTTGTTACTTGTCAAACTATGTTTTGCGCTCGGGTTTAGTACCTTGATAGAGACTATATGTTTACCCATTGGTAATTGATACTGCCAAAACAACTCGTGGCGGCGGGTGGTAAAGTTGGTAGGCAGTTTAGCGGTCTCTACTTTTTTGCCATCAATACTCATCTCAGCTTCAAAAACATAGTCGTCGGTTACATCCCTGTTTTTACGGGCTTCGCCACCTAAAATAAACCCGGTACCGTTAAACGAAAAGGTCAGCTCTTTAAAATCGTTGTTGTGCATACTTCTTTTTTCTATTGGGTAGATACCCGCAAATCCCTGTTCAAAAGCAACCGTTTTAACAGGCCCGGTGGGGATCATTACATTATCACCAACAACCTTTCCACCGTTGCGCTCCACATTTAGCAGCGCATGTTTAAGACCGATATCGTACACTTTATTGAGAGAAATAGTAGTGTATTTAAAGTCGATATCTTCCGCCTCCTTTAAACCCATCTTCCAATAAGAAGGCAACTTATCATAGCCTAGCACAGTACCTAAAATACCACCGGCAGAAGAAGGATTACAATCAGCATCCTGGCCGGCCCGTGTTGAAATATCAAGGGTTTTGGAAAAGTCGCCGTTGCCATACAAAAGGCCTAGTACTACGTAAGCCGAATTTACTTTTGCATCAATATTAAACGGAGCAAAAATACCATCGGCACAGGCAATATCGCCCGACCATTTCTTCTGAATCTCATACCAGTTCTGGTGCCAGTCGTTGGGGTATTTGGCGTGCCAGATTACCACATCATTAATACACTGGTAAAACTCGCTTTTGGCAGGAATGGTTTTCAAAGCCTCTTTAACTATGAACTCCATGTTGCTGTTGGTAAAAGCCAATGAATACATGGCGCCGATAAATACGCCTCCATAATAGCCATCGCCATAGTTCATGATATGGCCAATTTTATCGCTGATTTTACTGGCTACATTTGGCATACCGGGGCTCATTAAACCGGCATAGTCCGCCTCAATTTGATAGTCTATGTCTTCGGCGTGTGGATTGTATTTCCAATTGCCCGACATAGGCGCCTTAATTCCGTTTAGTATATTATAACGTGCCGCCTGATTGGCATGCCATAACATGTAGCCTGCATTGGCAAAGGCATTGGCAAACGAATCGACCGGGGCATCCAATCCATACTTTTCAAACACATCTACAAAGGTCAGATCCATGTACAGGTCGTCGTACAAACCTGGTACATCCAGCATGGTCTTTTTTAAATAACCATCGTACCAAAGCAAGGGCTGATAGTCCTGTATAAAGGTTCCATTAAACCTAAACTCATAAGGACCACCAAAGGTTACACCAATGGTTTGGCCTGCCCAACCTCCTCTTATCTTATCCTTTAAAACATCTTTTGAAAGTGTGGTCATTTTTTGTGCCATCAAAAAATATCCACTACATAACAGGCAGGCAATCATTAATACTCTTTTCATACTTTTTAGTTTATCGTTATTCGTTCGGTAAATATGGTTGTTACTTATGCTGAAAGGCTCCCATATCTGGTGCGGCGTTCGCGGGCAATGGGATTCCTTCAATATCAAAGAAGCCGTCTAAAAAACGAATTATTTAGATACCAGCTACAGTTTTTCATAACATCGACTGTTGCCACGCTTCGAAGGCATATACTCATAGCAGCGTGGCTGTTTACCCTGAGCCTGTCGAAGGGTCGCAATCCGTTCATCTATTGAATATATGGCATCGCCCTACTTCGAAGTGAATATGACAAACCAAATTTAGACAGCTTCTAAGTTGTACCTTAAGAAAGTAAGTGCTAACAAGATATACAGGCTACTTTTCATATAGGTAAATAAAAAAATTAAGCCTCCTCGTATTTAGTTACCTCATTTAAATACGGTGCACTGGATTGCGCTCCCATTCTCGTTACGGAAATGGCCGCCGCATTACAGGCAAAGGTGACCGCATCCAAAATGGGTTTGTTCTCTGATAGTGCTACTGCAAGTGCACCATTGAAAACATCGCCGGCGGCGGTGGTATCAACAGCCTGCACATTAGGAGCGTGTATCATTTGGATAAGGGTATCGGTTACCACCAAAGCTCCTTCCGATCCCAATGTTACTATCACAATACCCACCCCTTTATCGCGTATGGCAGTTGCGGCAGTTGCGGCAGATTCCATATCGTTTATGGTAATGCCAGACAGCATTTCCGCCTCGGTTTTATTTGGTGTAAGTACTGAAATATGCCGCAGCAATTCTTCAGGTATTTCGCGGGCTGGGGCAGGGTTCAGCACCAACATTACACCCGCTGCCGCCGCTATACCAGCAACATAAGCCACCGTTTCAAGCGGTATCTCTAATTGCATTAATACAATGGTGGCACCTGCTATTAAAGCTTCGGCATTTACAAGGTTTTGGGGCAGCAGGTTGGCGTTGGCACCAGAGGCAACCACTATACAATTTTCAGCATTTTTATCTACGGTAATAAGGGCTACACCCGATGGATTTTTAGGATCGGAAAGAATAAAGCTGGTATTGATACCTTCCTCTTCAAACAACTGGAGCGATTGGCGACCAAATATGTCGTTGCCCGTTTTGCATATAAAAGTAACTGAACCATTTAGGCGGGCCGCTGCCACTGCCTGGTTGGCACCTTTGCCACCGGGGTTCATAAAAAAAGTACCCCCTAAGATCGTTTCACCTGGCATGGGTAAATGGTCGGCTTTTATAACCATATCGGTATTGGAGCTACCTACTACTACTATAGATGGTTTCATATTGACAGTAATCGTTTTTCTTTTTAACATTTTAAATTTATTATTGATAGTGAGAAGACTTGATACCATATTTACATTCGAAAGTATAAACCCAAAATATGATATTGCCTACAATGTGCTCATGTTTACGTTGGATTACGACTATATTTATTACCATTATTAAACAAACCCAAGAAAAATATTGTCAAGAATTTCAACAGTAGTTTCGCTTGTGCATTCGCTTTCAAAAGCTGAAAAAAGACAATTTAAATTGTACTCCTCACTGCAAAAAGGCGAAAAAGACTACGTGTCTCTTTTTAAAATTATTGAGAAACAGCACAACGAGCAGGATATAAAAAAGGTGTTTGAAAACCGAAGCGCCGGAGCGGTTTTTAATGTTGCCATCAAACATTTGTATAAGGTATTGACCGACTCCCTTTTACAGCTTAAAATGGGACACGATAAAGAATCGGCATTACATACTGAGCTATTAAAGGCCAGGATATTACTGGATAAATCACTTTACCGCGAAGGGTTTGAAGTACTGCATAAAGTGCAAAAGGATGCGGAAGAATATGAGCAGTACATTTTGTTGTTACTGGCAGCAAGGATGGAATTGAATTTTCTTAATTCACTCAACTTTCAGGGCCTTACCGAAAATGAACTTCAAAAAAAGCAGGGAAAAATTGAAGAGATAATCCGACACATTAAGAATAGCCATCAACACAGCACCTTGTACGAGATTTTGCGATGCAGGCTTGCATACAAAGGGCATGTGCGCACCGATAAACAAAAACAAGAGTTGAACGACCTGGTGGTTAGCGAAATGACCATCATGGCTAACCCACTTGCTTTTACGGTTGAAAGTGCGAAGATCCACCTGCTGTTCCAGGCAAATTATTTTATAACCATCAACGACTACAAATCGGCCCTGAAAGCTTTTAATGAATTAATAGAATTATTGGAACAACATCGATACCTGTGGATCGATTCGCCTGGAGATTACCTTGTTTCTATAGAGGGAATACTTGATAGCTTACGTACTATTGGGCAGTATGATAGCATGAAATTTTTTCTTGATAAACTGGCTAAGCTACCCAGGCAAACAGGCAAGTTTGAAGTAATGGTTCAACAGGTAAACTACATCTATACTTTATCATCATATACTGACCGCGGCCAATACCATAATGCGCTGCTACTACCAGGCAAGTTTAAAGAAAGTCTTTTTGATAAGATAGATATGCTTGATCCCAATAAGCAGGCAGAGGTATTTTTATACACGGCAGTTATTTATTTTGGCAACAAAGACCTCGATAAAGCGCACTTTTACCTTGGTAAGGTATTGTTTAAAGGAAAAGAATATTATAAACTGCCCGTGTTCCAAACGTTTAGGCTGTTGCACCTGCTTATACATCACGAAATGGGAAACGATGATGTGGTGACGAATGAACTACGGTCGGTAAAAAGAACCATGGTTACCGGACAACGCACAACCTATAGAGTTGAAAAGATCATTTTCAGTTTTGTGCAGCTTTCGGGCCAATCACTTTCCGGTAAAGAAAAGGCTGCCCTTGCGGAGAAGTATAAAAGTATGTTTTCAGCGATAAGCAACGACAAAAATGAAATACAGGTTCTGAAAATTTTTGATTTTGCAAGCTGGATAGAATCCAAAATAACCGGGCGGGCATTTGAGGAGGTTATAAAAAGTAAAATGCAAAGTTCTACCACAATTTAAAAAAATAGCTTTGAAGCCTTATTTGGCAACATACTGAGATGTGTTTGTTTTCTTTCAAACAATTTCAAAACATTGAACATGTAGCTGAGATAGGCCAGTTTCGAACGTTACCAGCATGGCAATTTACCTACCTCTCGCAGCTAACCGGAACGAGCCAAGAAGTTGCCGCAACTCAACCTTAAGCACTTAAGTGAACAACAGCACCACTGGCAACGCTTTTTTTAGCTGCCTCCAATATTTGCATTACCACCATGTTGTTGTCTAACGAAGAAAGGTCAAACGCTGGTGGTATAATTTGCTTTCTAACCACAGCAGCCAGGTAGGCAAACGGATCGTTTTGGGGCGGCGGAATATCTGCCAGTACTTCTTCCGTAAGTTTTTTATCATCTTTCCAGCGGTAATGCAATTTGCTGCGGTCATCGCACTTCAGGTATCCTGTTTGGCCAAATACTTCCATGTCTTTAACCCCGAAAGGCCAGTTCCACGAAGCTTGTATAATTACCTGTGTTTTAGGATAGGTAAGCAAAATGGTTGCTTCATCTTCCACCTTAGGATATAACGTTGGCTTAATATGCTGCGCAATACAACTTACGGTTTGTGGAAGTTCTCCGTGCATAAGCCAGGTGGCAAGGTTAGCACCATAACAGCCAAAATCAGTAAGGGCCCCGGCACCATTCAAAACCGGATCGGTAAGAAATTCTAAGAACTCCGGGTTGCATCCAATTTCAATCGGTCCCTGGTGCCCGGTATGAAAAACGAGCTTGCGAATATCGCCGCTCTTCTTCTCATCAATTACATATTGCCATGCCTTTTTATTGGTGGCATACCAGGTGGTTTCGTAATTGGTTAGGAGATGAATGTTGTGCTTTTGTGCAAGCTCCTTCATTCGGTTTGCATGTTTAAGCGACACCGCCAATGGCTTTTCAACCATTACATGTATGCCCTTTGGCGCAAAAAATTCTACCAAAGCCAGGTGACTGAATATGGTACCAAAACCCGTAACTGCTTCTGGTTGCTTTTTGGCCATCATCTCTTCCATAGTATTATAAACTATGTCCATGCTATAGCCATGTTGTTTGGAATATTTTTCAGCTAAACCGCGGTTAGGTTCCACTATGGCTATTACTTCTATATCCCCTGTTTTTGATCTGCCCAAAATGCCATGCACATGCGCATGTACCAACCCAATTACGGCAACTTTTAAGGGGGTGCCTTTGGCAGACTGGGCAAATAGGTAACCCGGCATAGCCAGGGATAATGCAGACAAACCGGTATTCTGTAAAAATGTTCTTCTTTTCATTTGGCGAGCTTTAAAACCCAAGTTACTTTCAAATCCAATATGATAAACATTGGCCTATGGGTTGCTCTCAAATATTAAATGCAACAGCTATTTTATGCGGCCTGCATCTTCCTCCCCAACTGTTTGCCGCTCTCTTGCATTTTTAATTTTTGTGTTGCCCATTCGCCAGGTAAAACCAATAGTCAGGTTACGGCTTTCCCATTTTCTGTAAGTAGTCAGCACAAGACTTTCATTTCGGGCATCCTGCTGCCAATGTTGCGTATTAAACAAATCGTTTATGGTGAGTTTAACTGTTGCCTTATCCTTCAGCAAATTTTTCTGCACGCCAACATTTATACTACCCAGTGGTTTTGAAGTATATATGGTAGCCTTGTTTTGATAATTGTACCATGAGCTTACTTCACCTTTAAAACCCTTGCCCAGTTGAAAATTATTGCCCACATACCCATTAAAACCCCAACTACCCGTCTGCTCGTTTTTATCAAAGCCAAACCCTGAAAGTATAACAAGGTAATAATGGTAAAACGGTGTGAGCGAAATATAAGACGACCACCATTTGGTAATTTTTAAAGGGCTACTTACAGAGAACGTCAACATTTGCCGGCTACCCGCATTTTGAGGGATCATGATGGTATTCTTTCCGTTTTGGTAAGTTAGCTGCTCGATATACCCGCTGGTTTATGAGTAATTAATCTTGAATGAAGAAGCATACTTGTACGTATAATTTATTTCAACCGAATTGGTAAACTGTGGTATCAGGTATGGATTACCCTGCTCGCTGTTTAAAGCATCAAGCGAATAAATAAATGGGTTTTGGTCCTGGTAGTTAGGCCGGTCAATTCTTCGGTTTGCTGTAAACCCAAGCTGGTGATTTTGTGATAATTTATATTGCAGGTACAGTGTTGGAAACAAGTTTATATAAGAGGTATCGGGTTTGTTACTTACCCTGTTTTTAAGATCGGTTGAGGTACCCTTTACCCTGGCATGCTCTGCTCTTAACCCAACCTGCCACGATAATTTTTTACCGCCATTTTTTATTGAAGCATACAAAGAACTCACTCCTTCCCGGTATTTAAAATTATTGGTTCTGCCAGCAGCCAGCCATTTGTCAGAAGCGCGGGTCATTTAGAACTTCCTTGCGCAAAAGCAAAATAGCATACACCAACCCATGAATAAAAAATACAAGCAAGAGCCCGCTATATCTGGTAAACTCAAAAATCATTTTAAATCAAACACTCCAAATTTTCTTTGGTTTAAGGTTAAAACAAAACCTTTTAACGGAATGTCGGCAATAACCATATATGATATCAAAAGTTCTATAATTTTAAAAAATGGAAATATTCGGTTCTGGCTTGCCTAAAAAACAGTAAGCAAATTTTTATAGCTTCATTCCATAAGAAACTCAATATTAAGATATTAAGCTTAGCCTTTAAACTTTGAGAAAACTCATTGTTTAAAGTACTTTATATTTATATTTACCTTAAGCTTCAGCAGTTCTACAAGACCAATATCTATCAATAACCCCCCCTGTTTAAGATAGATTAACATATTAGTATAAAGGTTAACCAGCTCGGCCAAATAAATCATCCGCTTTCTTTATCCAAATTTTCTGATTCACTTATTCTAATCAAATGCCCCTTACCCGGCTTAAATTAAATCAATAAACTAACTGCGTCATGTTTAAGAGACTTTTCACTTCAGGCAAAACATCTAAAATTGGTTTACTGCTTGTTGTTTTTGTTACCACATTGCAAAGCATTTCTGCGCAACAACTAAAGCTAAAAGACTTTGCTATCTGGGGTGGAAGCGCTCCATCAACTTCATTAAATAAAAAACAGGGCGTTTCTATTGCGTCAAGGGTAAATGTTACAGGTAATGTGGGCAGCAATCATATGATTGAGATAAAGAAAGAGTTTACGTTAAAGGGTAATTTATTTACTGGAAACACACTGTCTTTAGGCAAGGGTAATGAAGTTACCGGAAATATTACCGTAGGCAACAAGGCGGGTAATAGAAGAGACCCAATATTTTTGGCAGACAAATCCTCTAATATAAAAGGTAATGTTACTGCAAATGGTAAAGTAGAAATTCTGCTTGGCCCAAAAAAAGACAGCAGCTCAGTTAGCGGCAAAGTTAGTGTTCCAGCCCCTACTGCTTCTTACTACTCAGGGCCTGTTCCAAAGCAGGGCTTTTCGAACGTTATCTCGGTTCCTTTGTCGCCGGTAATGCCTAATAACACTCCTTTTGACAACAATATTGGCACCCTTAACATCACCACTACCCGTGTGCTCAATCCGGGCTCGTATAAGAATATGAACCTCGCTGCCGGGCAGACAATAACCTTTAATGGCCCCGGTAATTACATTTTTAATAATATAGAAAATGATGAGAAGGAGAGCACTTTAGTTTTTGATTTTAAAGGAACTACGGTGGGCACCATTAACATTTTTATAGTTAAAGATGCCAATTGGGGTAAAATGTCTGTAAAATTTGTAAACGGCAATTTTCCTGAAAGAATATATACAGAAGTGCATGGCAATGGTTCAGGCAACGAGGGAATTGCATTTGAAGTATCAGGAGCCAAAAGAAGATCAAATCCCTATTTAACATGGGCAGGTACAGTGTGGGCTCCAAATGGTATGATTAATATCGGCAGAATAAAAAATAACTGCTTTGAAGATGATGTAAATATTGCCGGTGCATTGTGGAGCAATGCAATGGTAAAAACTGCGGCAAATCTTACACTTGCCTATCTTGCCTCTGTTGTTGAACCAATTTTCATCAACCCCTATTATCCACCACCAGCTACGGGTAAAGTAGATGTACCTAATAATAAAATTGGTTCCGAACTTTTCTCTTTGGCCACAAACGCACCATTAGTTAGTATTATACCAGACAATACTACTTTCAGGATACAGGGCGACAAGGTTTTTATTGAAGTTATTGGCGTTAATGCCAATGACATAAACTTAAGAAACGAGCTGATTGCATTAGGAATGACAGGTATTGTTAACAATGGTCCCTATACAAAAATTATATCGGGCTATTTCCTCATAAGCAAGTTGACTCAATTGAATACCAAAACTAATATTCAATATGTGCGTCCGCTTTATCCACCACTTAACAATGCTACAGGGCAAGCCATTACACAAGGCGACACAGCCATGCGGGCCGATAAAGTTAGAGACCGCTTTGCAGTTGATGGTGAAGGTGTGAAAGTGGGTGTGCTTTCTGATAGTTACAACAGCAGGGGTGGCGCACCAGCCGACATAACCGAAGGGGATTTACCCAACGATGTACAGGTGGCGCTGGATTATACCGGTAACGATGAAGGCCGAGCCATGTTGCAGATAGTACACGACATTGCACCTAAAGCAAAACTGGTTTTTAGAACCGGGTTTCAAACTGCCGGTGATTTTGCACAAGGCATAACGGATCTTTCAAGCCAATCGTTACAAGGAGGTAAATGCGATGTTATTGTTGATGATATTACTTACATAACCGAACCGTTTTTACGCGACGGAAAAGTTGCCGAAGCAGTTAATAATGCAGTAACCGCAGGTGTTACGTATTTTTCATCTGCCGGCAATTTTGGTAGTAAATCGTACGAAAGTGCTTTCCAGGATGCAGGTCCAAATACAGCCCTCATTCCTGCCCCGGCCACGCTGCACCGCTTTGGAGCTACTAATGCTGACACTTATCAACGGCTAAAACTAAACCCTGGTTCTTATACCATTGTACTACAATGGAGCGATGAATTCTTTTCAGCGGGGGTGACTAATTCAGGTGTGCAAACCGACCTGGATTTATACCTTGTAGGAACAAGCGGTTACACACTTTTTGGCTTTAACCGCAGTAATATATTTGGCGATCCATTTGAAGTTTGCCCTTTTACTGTTACTGACACAACGGAGGCAAGATTAATTGTTGTGAAAGCCAGTGGAAGCGCCACAAACCTTAGGTTTAAGTATATTATTTTTAGAGGCGACGGAAGTATATTCGATTATGAAAATACTGCACCTTCAACCATAGTTGGTCATCCTAATGCAGATAGTTGTATAGCGGTAGGTGCAATGTTGTATGGAAAGATCCTGCCTTTTACTCCTATATATCCCGGAGTTGCTTCTTTCTCCAGCCGGGGCGGATCTGCAACATTGGTACGTGGTTCAACAACTCAATTTACCCCCCGTTTAAAACCAGACCTCATAGCTCCGAATGGTGTTAATACCACTGTAACATTAGGAGCACAGCCCGCAGGCTTTAATGATGGCGACCCGTACCCTAACTTTTTTGGAACATCAGCAGCTGCACCTCATGCGGCCGGTGTTGCCGCTTTGCTTATTCATGCACGAAAGAAATTTGATTTGCAAACCAATGTATCTCCATACGATATCAGGCAGTTGTTGCAAGGTTCTGCCGGTAAATTTTCAACCCTTGGCAATGCGCACAACTTTGTGGGGGGAAATGGTTTTGTACAGGCAGATTCCGCCATAAAAAATATTGCGAACGCACGGCCCATTATAAAAAAGTGGGAGCCTGCCAGTGCTGCCCTTATACCCAATGGTAAAGATGCGTTTCCAATTAAAATAACAGGTGCCTACCTTACAAATACTTCTCAGATTTACTTTAGTGGGCAGGCACTAACCAACACAGTTGTTTCCAACGATAAAACAGAGGCAACCGGCATGATACCGGCATTTTCAACAAACACCGACCCCGCTATTCAACTTAGGAATGCTCCTAAAACTACCAGCGGTCTTGATGGTGGTACCTCTGAAGAAATAAGGTTCTTTACTACAAAAAAAGAAGTTTTAGTAAGAGCTATCAATCAAAGCAGGAAATACGGCCAGGCCAATCCGGCCCTTACTTTTGAAATTTTAATTGATGGCCTCCCCATTACCCAAACAACCACTACGCTTGCTGATTTAAAATTGGATGGATCTAATCTTAACATAGCCACCAATGCTACAGCTAACAGCCCTGTTGGTTTATATGGCATTTTTGCATCCCGTGCTACACCATTAGATAATACCACTGCTGTAGATGCCGCAATAATTTCCAGTTACAATTTCACTTTTGCTTCGGCTACACTCTCGGTAGGTAAAATGAATTTGAAAATTACGCCCAATAACAAAACCATTAAATATGGCGATTATATTGGAGAGGTTACCTACAATTACGAGTTGGATCAAACCCAACCGGGTGTTCCTGATATTTTAGACCAGATTAAACAGCTTCATAAAAAATACATTGCAGATAATGCGCTTGCTGTGGTACAGGGCTTTAACCAACAGCAATCATTTACTACGGGAGACCTGGTAAACATGAGCGCCATGGCAAGTTTCCAGGCCATGAGTAATGCAAGAAAATTCTCTATAAACAATGGCCAGCTACAACCAATTGTAAATGGTATTGCTGATAACCAGTTTGCCGATCAACGCTTTTTGGTTGATGTTGATGCACAGTCATTAGTCAACTATAAATCTAATCCTGCAGAATCACCTTTGGTATCTGGATATGGTGGCGAGGGTAATGATAGAGCGGTTTTAAATGTAAAGTCATTAGCCAATGGTGTTGCAAAATCAGGCTTCACAAACGGCCAGTTACAACCTATTGTAAACGGCCAGCTAATGGCAATGGTTAATGGCCAGTTACGAGCCCTCGTAAACGGCCAGTTAAGGGCGCTGGTTAATGGTGCTACTGCTATAGATGGTGTTGCCGATGATTACGTTTTCGAGAATGGACAACTGAGAGCTTTAGTTAATGGTGAATGGATTGCAATAACAAGCGGTCAATTAAAGGCCATTGTAAATGGTATTGAATATACAATCGACTTATCGGTTACGAACGGACAATTACAAGCATTGGTAAACGGTCAACTAATGCCATTGGTTAACGGCCAACTACAGACAATTGTAAACGGCCAATTATTAGCAATTGTGAACGGTCAGTTACAAGCTTTGGTAAATGGGCAGTTAATGCCAATAGTAAACGGCCAATTACTTGCTATGGTCAACGGCCAGTTACAACCAATCGTAAATGGCCAGTTAATGGCTCTGGTTAATGGCCAGTTAATGGCTTTGGTTAATGGCCAGTTGATGGCATTGGTAAATGGGCAATTGGAAAATCTTTCAAACCTTACACAATTAACCAATGGACAGTTGCAGGCTTTGGTAAACGGGCAGTTGCAACCAATTGTGAATGGTCAATTAAAAGCAATGGTTAACGGTTTGGCAACTGATATCCCTACTGCTAATGTTACGTTACTTAATGGTCAGTTACAGGCAATGGTTAACGGACAATTACAGGCCCTTGTAAACGGGCAATTAAGGCCGTTGGTAAATGGGCAATTACTACCTATAGTAAACGAGCTGGAGAAAGCAGGTGAGCTTCAATTTTTAAACGGACAATTAAGAGCTATAGTAAACGGGCAGTTACTACCTATAGTAAACGGGCAGTTAAGAGCCATGGTAAATGGGCAGTTGCAACCAATTGTAAATGCAGACATCAGCCTGGTTAATGGACAGTTAAGAGCAATGGTAAATGGCCAGTTACAGGCTTTGGTAAATGGCCAGTTACGGCCGCTTGTTAATGGTCAGTTACAGCCAATTGTCAACGGCGATCTGCAGCCAGTTACCAGGGTTGAGCAAATATCGAACGGCCAGTTAAGAGCTATCGTTAATTCGAATTCAATTCCAATAGCAAACGGCCAGCTACAAGCTATTGTTAACGGGCAGCTTATGCCTTTGGTGAATGGACAGCTAATGGCTTTGGTGAATGGAGAACTAACTTTTGCCGTAATCAGCAATGGCCAGTTAAAAGCACTGGTAAATAGGCAATTACAGCCAATAGTAAACCAGGATGGTGCAATACCTAACGGGCAATTACAAGCACTGGTAAATGGCCAGTTGCAGCCTTTGGTTAATGCAAGCATTACTAACGGCCAACTGAGGGCATTGGTAAATTCGGCTTCTGGGCCAGAATATACTTTATTGAATGGTCAGCTACGGCCTCTGGTTAACGGGCAACTGCAGCCATTGGTTAATAATTTTAGTGTATCAGGTGCTACCAACAATACAAATACAATTGCAATCATAGATGGGGATGATATTAACGTGCAGGGTGGTTCATTAGGTGGCATGTTTGCAGTTAACATGATCACAGGGCTAAATGTTGGTACACAAAAATTAATACCCGGTGCCTTTGTTGATGATAATTATGATGTATCCTATGGCCTGGGTGATGTAGTGATTACAAAACGGGCATTGGTTATAACTGCCGAAAACAAAATAAAAGTTTATGGCGATAACAACCCGAATTTAACCATGACAGGGGCGGGTTTTGCATATGGAGAAACATTGAATAATATTTCCCTTCCAGCTATTTCAACTACAGTAAATACGGTTACCCCCATAGGTGTTTACCCGATAACATTAACAGGCGGAAGTTCATTGAACTACGATCTTATTTTGCAAAATGGAAATTTAACGGTTAATCGTAGAGATTTGCTTATTACCATTGGCAATGCGTCAAAAGTCTATGGGGATCAGAATCCTGCATTCACCTACATACCAACAGGCTTTGTAAATAACGATACAAGGGAAACAGCTATCACTACCCAACCCACTATTGGTTCAAATGCTACTAATACTTCAGGGGTGGGTACATACGACATTGTGGGACAAGGCGGAGTAGCTACTAACTATAACCTGGTTTTTGTAAATGGTACACTTACAATTACCGGCCTTGCACCAACTATAAATTGTCCAGCCAACATAACTGTAAACAATACACCCGGACAGTGTGGAGCTAATGTAAACTTTGCCGCAACAGAAACAACCGGTAACCCGGCATCTTCCATTACGTATAGCCAGGCTCCTGGTAGTTTATTCCCTGTGGGTAGTACTATTGTAACTGCCACAGCAACCAATGCATTAGGAAACTCAGTTTGTACATTTACTGTTACGGTTGTAGATATTGTAGCGCCTATTATCTCTTGCCCTGCCAATATTTCATTAAGTTTAGATGGCTCTGGCAGTAATGCTAAAATTTCAGCAGCGATTATTAATAATAATGTAGTTGTTTCATCCACGGCTGTTCCGCAAAATCCGCAGGTTGGGCTTTTAGCTCCTCAAAATGAGACAAAAACTTTATTAGGCTCATGTGATTGTCCAACAGGGTATGGGGTTATAGGTTATACTGGCAATGTGGGCGAAATCGTAGACCAGTTTAGGTTGATATGTGCTCCAATCAATAGTGATGGAAGTCCTGGGGCATCTACGACTCTATCTTGCTACAACGGTGGACTGTCCGGTACAGCTGTTGCACCAATTATATCTCCTGCGCGTTCCTGGATGGTAGGGTTTGGTATTGGTGACAAAGACTATTACGGTAGATCGGGAACATTAACCAGTATAGAAGGTTATTCACAAACGTATACAGATGTGATAAACTTATCGTCAACCCGGTTTACTAATTCCAAAATCGCGGGTGGTAATATACCTCTGCTCACTACAGTCCAATATGCTCCTCCAGGGCATGTATTAACAGGTATGAATTATTATAATGGGTGGGAATACTCAAATACAGTTCAATTCAAGTATCAACCACTTACAACTACTCAAGAACTTGCAAGTTTTCCGGTAACCGATAATTGTTCTGGTAGTTTAACTTTAGCTGTTACGGGTAATACAACCTTTACCAGTACAGACATTGGTACTTCTAGCCCTTTAACCGTCCAGGTAACTGACGCAAATGGGAACTCATCTACCTGTACATCAAATGTTACTGTATCAGGTGTAGATAATATAGCACCGACAGCTATTTGCAAACCAGTTACTTATAATGTAGTTTCAGGTGGCACCGTAACTGTAACTGCAGCATCGGTAAATAATGGAAGTACAGATAATAGTATTGAACCATTGACTTATCAATTTTTAGCCAATGCGGCGGGAAATAATGGTGGACAAAGAACAACTACCGTTAATAGTGGTGCAAGATCAGGAAGAAGTATTACCGGAATTACTTATACCTATAATGGGCAACAAAATATTTTAACGCCCGCAAATGCCATAAAATCAACCCTGGAATTATCATCACTTACAGCAAATCCAACACCTTTGCCTTTACCTGCCGGTGATGCCAATAGGTTCTGGGATCTTTCTGCAACTACAATGACCGAACCAACTGCTTTAAGAGTTTTGGGCGATTTTGATTTAGGCACTGCATTGCAAGATTGTGCTGACCCGGTTGGAGTAAATCATAAAGTAATCTTTGATACACCCATTGTTCCGGGAGCTGGACCAGAAATATTTATTGTCCATGGAGGATTAGCATTTGATATTCAAATACTAGATATAAATGGAAATGTAGCTTTAACTATTCCTGAAAGTGTAATCAGTAGTGGTTCGCCTATAACAATTGGTGGTACTGTTGTAGGTAACATATTCAATGCATTCTTTTTAAGAAATAAGGTACCATACACTGTTGAATATAATCCCATTCATGTTAATACTCAGAACCAGGTACTTGCTTTAGATATCAATTTTAGTGAAGTACCATTAATTGGTGGTATTAGATTTGGTGGTGGTTCATGTAACTATGTTTATGAAATACTTGGCTTTCAACCTGCTCCATCAACTGCGTCCCAAATTGTATTTACAAGTGCAAATATTGGTGTTAACCCTGTAACATTACAAGTAACAGACGCCAGTGGAAACTCATCTACTTGTATATCAAATATTACTGTAACAGGTAGTGGCACATCCGCTCGTTCTTCTCAACCCGCCACAACAAAAACCAAGGTTAAACCTACACAGGAAGTAGTAGCGAAAGAAGCAATTTACCCTAACCCCGCTACCAATACCATCAAACTTCAGTTGGGTAAAGAAGTTACTTCTGCAAACCATATAACTTTAGTTGATGCAATTGGCAGATTGCAATCCAACATCAGCATCAGGCAGTTAAACAATAAACTTTTCGAGTTGAATATCTCAAATTTGCCAAAAGGTGTGTATATTATCAGGGCAAAAACTTTGGAAGGCGACAAGACTTTCAAGTTTGTAAAAATGTAGTTTTATGGTAAGAAGGGGGTGTTATATCCTCCTTCTTACTTAAAACCCGTGTCACTCAAAAGTTTTAGTCATGCATCGCTTAACAACATACTTCTTATTATTATTTATATGTCTTGGAACGAATGCCATTGGGCAACCAAAAAGCCTGGGCGATTCTAACACTGTTAACCGCTTACTGGAGGAAGGAAAAAAATTTCTTGTAGACGATACCGCCAAAGCAATCAACCTTACTTTAAGGGCAAAAGACATTTCAAAAAAAATAGAGTATAAAAAAGGAGAAGCCTACGCCAACAAAAACCTGGGCCTTGTATATTATATGCAGGGTCGTTTTGGTGAAACACTGGAACACTGGAATGAGTCTCTAAAAATTTTTGAAGAGATTAAAGATGATGTGGGCATTTCCAATTTGCTAAACAATATAGGCGCAATATATTTTGCGCAGGGGGTTGATGATAAAGCTTTGGAATATTGTCTTAAGTCATTAAAGTATGCTCAAAAGGCAGGCGACACATTGCGCATTATTTCGGCACTTACTACCATTGGCAGTGTGTATTACAACAAGAAAGATCCGGTAGCCCTCAACTATTTACTACAGGCTTTACCCCTTTGCGAAAAATTGGGAGATAAAGATTCCTATGTAATTATTGCTGGCAACATTGGCGAGATCTATTATGATAACAAGCAATTTGAAAAGGCGCTTCAATATTTTAGAAATTCAATCGCTTCCGATAAAACTTCCAGCAATACCGCTTTTGCTTACAATGGTATTGGCAAGGTGTATCTAAAAGAAGGAAAGCCCGGTGAAGCTTTAACCAATCATTTAAGAGCTTTGGCTATTGCCGAAAAAATGGATGATAAATTACAAATCATTCGCAGCCTGAGAGGCGTTGGAGATGTGTACACATCACAAAACAAAACCACACAGGCTCTTGAAAATTATAACAGGGCAAGAACAATTGGAGAAAGTATTCAGGCAAATGTTGAGTTAAAAGATATATACCAGTTGCTTGCTTCCAGCTATAGTAAAACAAACGATTTTAATAAAGCATACCTCTTCCAGTCTAAATATGCTGATATAAAAGACACATTGTATAATGTAGAAAGTTCCAAAAAATTAGGAAAGCTGCAGTTCGATTTTGACCTTTCTAAAAAAGAAGGAGAAATTAACTTACTTACCAAAGAAAAGTCGTTAAAAGAAACAGAGCTAAAAGCACAGAAGCAGGCCAAAACCGGTTTTGCCATCGGTCTTATACTAATCATAATTATAGCAGTTATAATATTTAGAAACTACCTGCAACAGTCAAAAACAAATAAGGTGCTCGATAAGCAAAAAGTAGAAATTGAACAGTTGCTTTTAAATATTTTACCCGAGCAAGTTGCCAGCGAGCTTCAAACAAAAGGGTATTCTAAACCCCGCCATTTTGAAGATGTATCTGTTTTATTTACGGACTTCAAAGGCTTTACATCCATAGCGGATAAGCTTTCGCCGACAGCCGTAGTAGAACAATTGAATGAATGCTTTATGGCCTTTGACAACATTATAGATAAGTATGGCCTTGAAAAAATAAAAACCATCGGGGATGCTTACATGTGTGCCGGTAACATTCCGTCACCTAACCCTAACCATTCGTATAAAATAATAAAAGCAGGGCTTGAAATACTTGATTTTATAAAAGACTACAATACACGCCGGCATTCTGATGGTCTTGAGCCCTGGGAGATAAGAATTGGCATTCACATAGGACCTGTGGTGGCGGGCGTAGTAGGAAAGAAAAAGTATGCCTATGATATTTGGGGTGGTACTGTAAACATTGCCAGCCGTATGGAAAGCAATGGCGATCCGGGCAGGGTTAATATTTCGGCCGTTACCCACGAAATTATTAAAGACAATTTTGCCTGCAGTTACCGTGGCAAAATACAGGCAAAAAACCTGGGCGAAATAGACATGTATTTTGTTGATTACGAAATCAGTCACAAGAAACCTGCTCAAAAAGAAATCTCTAAATCCGAGAATGTGGCATAGCCTTTACTCTGCAAACTTCCATTTTGTTTTATAATTCTCTGTTAATGGCTGCTTTGTTATAATAACCCTGAACATCTCAATTGGTATTGCATTTTCGTGCAGGTACGCATCATGAAATTCCTTTTCCGTCATCTTTTTTGTGTGCACCACCTCTTTATACAACTGGCGTAATTGCAGGCCACCCAACATATAAGCTATCTGGTAAAGCGGGCCATAACCACCCGTAAACGATCTTCTTACTTCGCCTTCGGCGCTAAATTTTTCATGCCCAACCCTATCAATTAAAAAATCGATGCACTGTTGGGGTGTCCATTTTTTTAAATGATAATTCAACGAAAAAATAATTCTAGCGCAGCGATGCATTCTCCAGAACAAGGCCCCCATCTTCTTTTCGGGCGTATCATTAAAATTCTTATCCCATAACAACATCTCCCAGTATAACGACCATCCTTCAATTGAAAAAGGAGTACGAAACAACGAACGATATTGTTTGTAACGACGGTTCATAAAATACTGAAGGTTATGACCCGGTATCAATTCGTGGTATACTGTAGCATGCGAAAACGCATAATTGTTGCTTCGCATACTCATCATCCGGGTTTCAAAATCCATTTTATCTGTTGGGTAACCTATTAAAATCGATTCGCCGCCAAGAAAAAAAGGCGCCAGTCTTTGCTGGGCTTCAGTTAGCATACCCATGCGCCAAACCTCTTTGGCCAGTGGAGGTATGGTTATCATTTTGTGTTGCTCAATAAATGCAATTGCTTCTTCGGCCAATGCATTTACTAACTGGGGTTGCTTACCAGGAGCAACGTAATTCAATTTAACTTTTGCCAGGGCTTGCTTCCAGTCATCGCCAAAGCCCATTTGCCTGGAGGCTTTTTTAATTTCGTTATCGCACCAGGCAATTTCGCGGTTGGCTATTTCTACCAGCTCTTCGGCGGTGTAAGGAATCATTTCATAGTCCAGCAAATCTTGCAATGCTGTTGCTCCTATTGGATTGCCCTCAATTCCTGATCCATCATTGCTTGCAACGGTTTGTTTGGTTCTGGCGCTTTTAACTTGCGAACTATATTGCAGCAATGCCGAGTCCAATTGATTGAAAGGCCCTTTAACCCACCAGGTAAACAACGGATCATACGCATCGTAAAAACTGTAAGAAGACTGTACTCCTTTACGAAGATTTTCGATAATGTCGGATAATTTTGAATTTAAAAATGCCGTTAACGGTGGTTGTTTTTTGTACCAGTTTTGCAGGGTATCAATTTGATTTTTGATGGAATGAAACCGGGAAGCAACCATCATTGCATCCGGGGACGATCCCCTTCTTCTGCCGGCCTGCATGGAAATGATGCTGGTATCAAAAGGAATGTATTGATGTATTTGATTGTAATCATTCCTTGATTCTGATAAATCCTTTTGAGCCTTAACAATATTTCTCTTTAACAGTATAAAATCAACCTGGTCATTGGTTGATAAGTTTGTAAAGGACAAAGCTGATAAGTCTTTCAATGCTTCGCTATAATACTTATCGAACCTGTCAAAATATTCAGGGCTGTCTTTAAAAATGTAAACTTTATCCAGGTCTTCTATACCAGTATAATAGTTTTCAATTACCCATGAAAGATCCTTATTGGCATTAAGTTGACTTTGAGCAAAAAGCGGCTGGCCTCCTTGTAACATCATAAAAAAGGAGAGCGTTACAATCAATGTTTTCATTAGCATTTTTATAGTTGAGGTTATGCTCCAAACTGGCTTAAGTGATGATCAAGGTGTTTATAAAACATGTTATTCCATTCCTGTTGTGCAAGTTTTCCGAATGAGTGAGACTCCTTACCATTGAAATGGGCCGCACCCAACTGTTGGGTTTTCCTAATGTATTCTATTAGCCTGGCCTTTTCTTTTTCAAACTGCTTTTCGTCTTTAATTAAAAATGAAGGAGCCGTTCTAAGGTTATGCCCATAGGGCTTTTCGCCAACCACTTTATTTTTCACCAATAATTTCAAAATAAATTTCATAAAAGCATTTGGCTTAGGGTGAATGTCATCGTAAACCATTTCATACGTTACATTACAGTGGGCCAGCATTTGAGAAACACTCATTTTGCCCCATAATGGTTTGGTGTCGGCAGTTAAGCGTTTAATGCGGTCAATAATTTCATTAACTACAGACAATTCAAAAATATTTTTAATCATGGTAAGCGGTTTATTCGGGTGAGTTTTAAAAGGAAAAGATATTGATTTAGCACAAGCAAATCAAAATGTCACATTAGTATTTGCGGCTATGAAGTCAACTTTTATTTGCCTGAACAAGAATATCAATATAGCACCCGTTGACATGATGATGAACCAAAATCGCTCCACTAAAAATTATCTGCATATTTAATCCGCGGTTGCATTATTCGCAAAAAATGTCAATTTTTATCAGCGCTTACAACTACTAAATCTCCGTACCATGCAAACCTTTATCGATCTTCATTGCCATCCTTCTATTAAACCTTACGGCCAAAGTTTTAAAGGCAGTCCGGTGGGGCAAAACTCCACTAACCGGAAAAAAAGAAACAGCATTTGGTTTTACGATTCTCCGGGCACGCTTGAAAAAGGCTTGCAATCGCTGGCTGGCATTTGTAAGTTTACGCAGTCCGATTGTACTACACTTACCTATGCCAAAACACGCATTGCATGCGCATCGCTTTACCCGGTTGAAAAAGGTTTTTTCAACAACAAATTAGGCACCAGGTTAAAAAGCGACCTTGGCGACAACTTTATAACCTGCGTAAGTAAAGCCCGGGTTGATTATGTGCAGGGTATTACCAACTACTTTGAAGACCTGGAACGTGAAATGGCATTTTACAAACAGCTTGATGGTGTAGTAGTACAAACCGAGGTTGGCAATTGCACCTATCGCCTTGCTCACAATTTCCAGGAAATTGAACAGCACCTTGAAGCTGATAATCCAGACGATCACACCGTCTTTTTTATTATGACCATTGAAGGCATGCATGCCCTCCACACTCATTACGATCTTGATAAGGATGCTGATGAAACGGCCATCTTGCAAAATGTGGCTATGTTAAAAAACTGGCAGCCACGACCATTATTTGTAACACTCGCTCATCATTTTTATAACCAGTTGTGTGGTCATGCACGCAGCTTGTTTGGCATTGTAAGCAACGTGTCGGACCAAAGCGTGGGGCTAGATAAAGGCATTACACTATTGGGTGAAAAAGTTATCAAACAACTGCTTGACAATACCAATGGCCAACGCATTTATATTGATATCAAACACATGAGCGTTACCAGCCGTAGCGAGTATTTTAAAATATTGCAGTCGGAATTTACCTCGGAACAGATACCGGTGATTGTAAGCCATGGTGCTGCCAATGGTCTCCGTTCAGCAAAAGAACCAGTGCAGGATAATATGGACACAGCGCCGAGGTTGTTGGATAGGGACATCAATTTTTACGACAATGAAATTTTGATTGTTGCAAAAACTAAGGGCATTTTTGGTTTGCAATTGGACGAAAGAAGAATTGCCAGCCAGGCTACACTTAAGAATACAAAGCATGCTTTCTTTTTAAATAAGATAAGGCATTACCGTGCCGCGTTGTTATGGAACCAGGTGCAGCATATTGCCGAACTACTTGACAGTAATAACCTGTTTGCATGGGACTGCATAGCTATAGGCAGTGACTTCGATGGCATTATTGATCCGCTGAATGGGTTTTTAACAGCCGAAGCTTTGGAGCAACTGCAGGATTATCTTGAGCGATATGCATTTAACTATATGGATGGGATTGGCAAAACAAGGCTAAAGACTTTTAACCAGGTGAGCGCTGCTGAAATTGTTAACCGTATTTTCTCAACCAATGCTATGGACTTTTTAAGGCGATGGTTTATTTAACTCCTAATTTTTTGTGGCGGTGTTTTGCGTAAACACATATGGCTGCAGGGTGTCCAACGTTCTATATATTGCCGGGTTGGCAGATGTGGTGGAGTTGTTCCATGTAAAAATAAACCCCGGACAATTTTACTGCCAGGGTTTGTTTCAAACTTTTAAATGCGAAATTCTGTTATCCATCAACCCAAAGCTTCTTATTTAAAATTTAAATGCATGGTAACAATATCAGACTGCATACCTATATTTTTTGAGTAATGACCATACCGTAATTCAAGCGCTGCCAGGTGCTGTATACCCATTACTCCTTTAGGCGGCGACACCCTAATTCCTGCACCATAAAAATCGCTTTTGAAAGTAGATAAATCGTAATTGCTGGTATAGTATTGATCGGTTGTTTTATGTTGCTGGTAAGGGGCAAAATAATCAACACCCACCTGCGTATAATAACGGTAAAAGGGGCTTATTGAAAAGAAGGATGATAGCTTGATGGGAATTTCAATATTAGCAGTATGTGCCTTCAAGCCCCAATCGTCCTGGTAGTAGCGGTAAAAGGTTCTTACAATTACTTTATCCCCAATAAAATAATTTAATCGTACCCCTAGTGGAGTTTTTAAACGGGTACCTGGCAATTTCTCAATGCCCTCAGTATTGCCATAGAAAAATATGCGGTGAAAGGGCAGGCCAAGGTATCCCTTTTGGTAAATGAGATCGGCTAACAATTCAACCTGTAATCTTTTATTGATAATTTGAGAATACCCAACGGATGCGCTATAACTGTTCCTGGGTGTAGATGCGTAATCTCCGCGGTCGTCATCTCCTGTGTTGGAATTGGTTCGTAATTCAATGGGATAAATGAGTGTTACTCTGTCGAGATAGGCCTGTAGCTTAACAGAAAACTCACCGTTTTTATCATGGGTTTTTTGAGCAAAGCGAAGGTTGGCACCAAGTGACAGGTAATCGTACTCAGAAGATGCCGAAACCCCTGCTCCTATCGTGGTGCCGGTGGCTTCATTTTCCCTGCTCCAGTTAATTGATGGATATACCCTTAAATCGGCTGAAGATGCAGATGAAACAGAATAAGGATTTATCTTGTCAGAGGATGCTGAGGTGTAGTAATCAACCCCCACTTCAACATCAAGTGTGTGCTTACGATTTCTTCTGTCAAACTTTTGCAATCGTACTTCCAGTGAGTTGGAATAGTCTGTAAGTTTTTCGGTACCGCTGCCTCCTGTAACTGCAGAATTGTTACCATCCTGGTGATAATAGCTGGTTACAAAGTTGGCTTCTTCAAAAGTAAGTTTGCGACTTTTGTATGCGGTGTCGGTTGTAGTTTTTTGGCTGAAAGCACTTAGAATGCCTACATACAATCCTAATACTGCCAAGCTTAATTTCTTCATGTTTTGGTTTGGGTTGTTAAACGATTAATTACATCCACATCCACCGCCGGTTTTACCCGAATTCGCACCTGAGGCCCCTTCGCGATAAGATTGAAAGCTGAGTTCTGTTTTTTCAGCTTTGCGGTTACCCAAAGCCATTTCACTATCGTTCAACCGGTTCTTCTGATATTCTTTTACTGATGTACATGCCGTGACCGTAAATACTAATATTGCAATAGCCGGAGCTTTTCTTAAAAAACGGTTTGTCATTGTTTATGTGTTTTTACATTGTTTGAAGTATACATCTTATCATCATCATCAATTATTATACAAGCCAATCCTTTTACCTGGTTAATAAGATTGAGGCCAACCGATACGCCCATTATCATAACAGGAGTAGCCATGGCATCTGCAATTTCTGCATTAGGACCAATAATGGTTACGCTCTTAATTCCTGTAACCGGCAAGCCTGTTTTTGGATCAATTGTATGTGAGTATTTCTTACCAGCAATCATTACAAACTTTTCGTAATTGCCCGATGTGGCAATAGCCATATTAGTAATATTTAAGAAAGAAAACGGATGTTGCTTAGCATTAGGATCAGCAATTCCAATGGTCCAGGGTTTGCCGCTTGGCTGGTGGCCCCATGCAGTTAAATCTCCTGCTGCATTTACAATTCCACTGGTTACACCTCCCTGCTTCAAAATAGTTTTTGCACGTTCGGCTGCATAGCCCTTACCAATACCTCCAAAACCAATCCGCATTCCTTTTTCTTTTAAAAAAATAGTTTGTTCATTATGGTCGAGCAATACATTTTGATAGTTGATGAGCCTGACACCTTTTTTAGCACTAGCCGGGTCGGGTAACGATTTCATTTCTTTATCAAAATTCCAAAGAGTTTTATCCAAACCCCCATAAGTTATATCGAAGGCTCCCTGTGTAAGATGCGATATTTTTAAAGAGCGTTGGGTAAGCTCAAACAATTCGGTACAAACTTTAACTGGTGCAATACCCGCATTAATATTTACCAAATTTGTCTGGCTGCTTTCATTGTAAGTAGTCAGTATGGCTTCTATCCTTTGTATTTCTTCAATGGCTTCATCTATGCGCTTGTTTGCCCAGGTAGCATTCTCATGAACAACATTAAACTCAAACCTGTTGCCCATTAATTTTATTACTCTTTGGTTGCTAAGCAAAGCTAATTTTCTACTTGCCAACATGGGTTGAGGTATTTATCTCGCTGGTAAATTCTTGCGGTGTTTCCTTTGGCAATCCCTCCCACGCTCTTAATACTTTGCCTTCGGCAGATAGCAAAATTGTGTAAGGAAATATTCCTTTTGAATTGTATTGATCGGCCAGTTTGTTATTCTGAGCCTGCACCGTTTTATCCAGTTGATTTTTTTTCATTCTTGGAAAGTCAGCATTGACCAAAACAAGTGAACTATCAGCAAAGCTTTTAAATACAGTATCCCCAAAAATTTCTTTATGCATTCTTATACATGGACCACACCAATCAGACCCTGAAAAATTAAGAAGGATGTTTTTATGTTCTGTGCCCGCTTTTTGCTTGGCTGTCTCAAAATTAGTATTCCATTGAGCGAATGAAACATTGCAGACTAATAAAAAAAGGATGGTAATTAAACGCATTATCTCGTGTTTTGATAAAGCTATTGTTCTATATTCATGAATAACCTGATGGAAATCACCATTCACAATTTCTTACATGTAATTCTGTTACAATTATGAATATCTTAACCAGCAAAATTTAATAAAAGGCGATAGACTTTGAATATTAAAAAAATTTAATCTTCCAATGCTCCTAAATTTCATCTGTTAACAATAAAATGTATAAACTATAGCACATGTCTACTTTTAAAAATGCTCTTCTTTTATCTGGGTTTGCTATTATGGCATTACCAGGTATGTCACAAACCATTGGAAGTTTTACTTCAGTTACACCGGCAGCACAAACTCAAAATTTAGTCATTCCATCAACCCACATTTTTCAGCAAATTATTCGTACAGGCGCCGCCCTTACGTTAGGAGGTACTATGGGTGCAAATACTGATTTTACGGGTTATGTACCCATTGCAGGCAGCAGTAAAAATGGATACCTGTCTATAAGTAGTGAAAGTGCGCCTGCTGAAGTTGCTGTGCTATCAATAACATTTAACCCCCTTAGCAAAATATGGGCAATCAACAATAGCGGCAAAGTACCATTGCCCGGCAACGAATTAGGTTTATGTGCTGCTTTCTGCTCGGGCACCGTAACGCCACGCAACACCATTATGGTTTGCGAAGAAGTAACCAATAGTGTAGACTTTAATGGTGATAGTTATGAAGATTTGGGCTGGATTGTTGAGATAGACCCTGCTACACGAACCGTTATTAACCAGGACGGTATTGGGGGAGCAGACAAATTATGGGCAATGGGTAGGCAAACACATGAGAATGTAACCATAGCAGCCAACCAAACAGTTGCATATTGGGGGGCTGATAATGCTACCAATGGGTTTCTTTACAAATTTGTGCCAACGGTACCCGGCAATTTTAGTGCAGGTAACCTGTTTGTTTTGGAAACAACTGGCCTGGGCACAGGTACCTGGAAACAGGTTAGCAACACCACTAAAGCCGAACGAAATAATACCATATCGGCAAGTGTTACTGCCGGTGCTTACAATTTTAACCGGATTGAAGATGTGGAGCTTGGACCTGATGGTAAATTATATTTTGCCAGCACTGCAACAGGCAGGGTATATAGATTAACTGATGCAGGCACAACTGTAAGTAACCTGGAAGTTTTTGTAGACAAAACTTTGTTTGATGTAGACGGAACCCCGGTGCAGTTTGAATGGCCCGATAACCTTGCCTTTGATGGCGAAGGTAATTTATGGGTATTACAGGATGGCGGCGACAATCATATTTGGGTAGTGGCACCAACACATACAGCCGCCAGCCCGGCCATAAAAGTTTTTGCAAACACACCAACGGGTTCCGAACCTACCGGCATCACCTTTAGCCCGGATTATAATTACCTGTTTATTTCTTTGCAACACCCCAGTGGCTCAAATAGCACACCACAAGCCGATGCTACGGGCAGCGATGTGGTTTTTAACACCCACACCACACTGGTAATAGCCCGCAAAGAAAACCTGGGTAATGGATCAGTATTGCCCATAAAATTTGTTGATCTGCAACTGAAAAATACTGGTAATGGCATTACTTTAAACTGGAACGTTACAGGCCAAACTTCTTCTACAAGCTATACTGTAGAAAGGTCTTTAGATGGGGTTCAATTCAAACAAATTGGCATTGTTTCGGCACAAACCAATACTGGTACTCCACTAACATTTACTGATAAAACTTTACAACAAGCAAACACCGGTTACTACCGAATAAAAGCTTGCGATGTCAGCAATCAATGTTTGTATAGCGATGTAAAAATTGCTAAACTAAATGGCGTTTCAACCTGGATAAAATTGTACCCAACACCTGTAAAAGATAATTTACAGGTGGCCATCAACCAGGCATTTACCGGCCTGGTTAATATAAAAATATTTAATGCTGAAGGAAAGCAGGTATATCAGGTAACTAAAAAGAACCTGGCTGCAGGTGACCAGTTCTTTATACCGGTTAGTAGCCTAAGCAATGGTTCGTACATACTTCAGATGAACCATAACGGATTATCAAAATCAGAGCGTTTTATAAAGAATTAGAAATTGAAACCCGGATAAGCAGGTTAGCTTGCTTACTAAATACCTGTATAACCTACGTGGATTTGCAGGTATTTTTATTTATAGCAAGGTTCCTTTTGCATAATCATTTAAGACATAATCCTAACAATGGCGATTGAAAAATTGAATAGGATGGAACTGTTGTGAGATCTTATATCATGATTCCTTTCCCTCGCGAAAAAGGTTGAGTTTACATCAAACAAAATGCTTTATTATAGGGCATCTTCCCTTGAGAGTTGCCAGGGTGCTCTCTTTTTGCACCTGTCAATACCTATGTAATGTATTCTTCAAGCATTACTTTTTACTGCAACTACAACCTCAGAAAATTTTACACACAAAAAAGCCGGCTCCAAATGGAACCGGCATTAAGTTGACAACCAAATGATTTATAATTTGGTCAAAGTATATTTTCCTGTAATAAAGTTTACATTAATCTTGTAGCTCCCTGTTGTTGCTACGGGTATTGCATCAGGATCGCTACCGCTGCCATAGTTTACACCAAGTGTACCACCAGTGGCAGAATTACCACCAAACTGTGGTGCCCAGTTACCATTATTGGATAAGAACTTAACGTAACCACCAGCCTTTAAGGCGGTTGTAATTTCGAACACACCATTTGAAACACCGGTAAATTCCTGGTCAGATGGCGGTGAATTTGTCCAGCTTGAATTAGTTGCATCTCCTGTAGTAAACAAGGTTTCAGGCAATGCGTTGGCTACTTTTGTTTGCTTGAAAGTTCCTGTCTGAAAATCAAGCTCCAGTCTATACCAGCCTTCACCATCCTTTACATTAGCAGGAAAATCATCCCCCAATTTAAAACCAAAACCACCGCCATTGGCAAGACCCACAGCATTCTTATCTGCTACAGCATATTTATCATCCCAGTTACCTGCTTGTTGTAATATTAAAAAATTACCACCACCACTCAGGTGAAAAATACCAGCCCATTTTGTTTCTTCAATACGAGTAAGTTCTCTTACAGCAGGCATTGGGTCGGGGTTAGTCCAATCAAAATCGGTAGCATTACCTGTAATAAATAACCTTGCTGTAGTTGGCAAGGCCACCTTTGGAGGAACTTTATATGGAGTAGCTTTTAGCTTAATGGTATTACCTACTATGCGCTCGTTGTTGTTGTTGTAAGATGAGGTTACCCTAACATCAACATCGTAAGCTGTACCAAAATTAAAACCGAAGCCCAACAATATGCTGTTGAAATCTTTAGCAAGAAAAGTGGTACTTTTTGTACCGATCACCACCTTTGATACAGCTTTTGAAAAATTGCGTCCCGCAGAATCAATCTCGATAGTGTACTTAACTTTTGCCGAATCTGTTGCATAAGCAGGATCGGTCCAGGAAAAAGTAATTACGGGCTTAGAAGAATCGGAAGCAGGTGGAGCAACTGAAGTAGTTGAAGTACTTAGCACCGGTGCTACTCCATTTTTATACAAAGGCAGGTCATCTACCTTTTGACAGGCTGCAAAACCCAAAACAGCAACTGCCATTAACCAAATTTTATTAAGTTTCATATAAAATCGTTATTTATAATTATTGCAATACAACAGAGTATTTGCCGGTTTGAAAATCTACAGTAATCTTATAAGTACCTGAACCTGCCGGAGCTAATAAGTCGCCACCACCATTTTTAAAATCATCGCCGTTAACATTATTGGTATTGTTGGCGCCGGTGCCACCATACTTTACATCCCAGCTACCATTTTTAGGAAGCAACAAGTATGAGCCACCACCAACAAGAGGTAAGGTTAGTTCAAATTTAGTGGGAGCTAATTTTTTAAATGTTTGTTTACCTGCATTAGCAACGGGATTATCCCAGCTACCGGCAGCACTACCAACAATGTACAATTCGCCTGTTTCAGGGGGAGTTACTTTAGGTGGTATAGCATAGGGTGTTGCCTTTAGCTTTAAAACATTTGAATATAGAATTGCTGCATCTTTACCCAAAGTGGATTTAACCCTTATTTCAAGGTTGTGCTCTTTTGTGGGGGTTAACTCCAGGGTGTTTAACAGGTAATCATTTAACTCCGACTGCACAAAAGTGTAGCTGAGATCTTTGCTAATACTCAACGACTTCTTTTTAGGATTGGTAAAATTGGCTCCGGTTGTATCAATCTGTATTTCGTACGAAACATCCTGCGAACTAATACCGGTTGTAAATGCATAGTTAGGATTGGTCCAGCTAATTTTCATAGCCTGGTTATCTTTATTTGCAAATGCCAGGGGCACGGTTGTGGCGGCAGTTGATGTTAGTACGGGTGCAGTGCCTCCTTCAAAAAAGATCTTATTTTCATCTTTTTCGCACGACCAAAAAGCTGTCATCAACAATGTTGACAAGAGCATTAATGTTGTTATTTTTTTCATGTTACTAAAATTTTCAGTTGACTTAGAAGCCGGTATTTTGAGTAAGTTTTGGGTTGGCTGTTATGTTAGCCGATGGTATTGGAAACAAATTGTATTTGGCATCAACCGCTGTACCTGATGCTACACCACCTTTCCATGGCCATAGGTAGGTAGATGTGGTTAACTGGTTGTAGCGTATCAAATCTGTACGACGGTGACCTTCCCAATACAGCTCCCTTGCTCTTTCATCCAACACGGTTTGCAGGGTAAGGTCGGAGGATAACAGTTTGTAATTATTGCCTGTCGGGTTACCGAAACCTCTAAACCTTATTTTGTTTATGTAATCAAGGGCTGTGGTTTGATCGCCACCTGCACCGCCTCTTAAGACCGCTTCTGCATAAATCAGGTACATTTCGGATAAACGAAAAACAGGAAAATCAATGTCTGCAAAATCTTTGTTAACATCAGATACTGCACCACCATCGCTGCGAATATTTTTCCATTTGTTTACGTGTAAGCCATTATCAAATACTGAGATATCGCTTATGGCTATTTGAGATGGACTGACACCATATTTAGAGGTGGTAAACATGGCCCTTTTATCACCTGAACCGGATAAATCAGAAAATTTATCAGCCAGGCCTTTTGTAGCACGATAACCGTACCATCCCCCACCTACTCCATATTCGTTATGGTCATCGCCTGCTGCAGCATGAACAAAGAAAGTGGTATTGCCGTAAGACTTAGTTCTTAAACCATCGCAGTTAACAGCAAAAATAAATTCGTTCTTCTGCTTGTCGTTATCAGCCATAAAAAGCTGTCCATAGGTATTGCTTAAAGTATAACCTGCACCTATCGCTTTTTTTGAATAGGTGATTGCCTGTGTATACATATCCTTTCCGGCATACACTTTTGCATTCAGGTACAATCTTGCCAATAACGCCCATGCTGCAGCCTGGTCAACACGACCGTATTCACTTGTTTTTGCTGGGGCCATTTCACCTTCAATTGCAAGCAATTCCTTTTCAATATAATCAAACAATGCAGGGCGTTGAATTTCAGAAGGCACCTCTGTACCAATCTTATTCTCTTCGGTAATGAAAGTTGATTTACCAAACAGATCCAACATTATCCAATAGTTAAAAGCTCTCAAAAATCTTACTTCACTTCTGGTCTTTTGAATTTCTGTTGCGTCTGCACCACTCAATCCCCTGCCGCCAACTTTCTCTGCTGTTGACTCACGCAAATACTCGTTAGCAATAGTAATGTTGTAAATAGGGCGGGCATACATGCCTAATAAAAACGGGTCGGAACTTGTGAAGCTTAGGTTATGGAAGTCCTTAATTGTTTGGTCGTTCCATGCTACTACAGCCTCATCTGTTGTAAGCTCCTGGCAGTTAAAAAAGCCGCGGATAAATGGGGACTGAGATCCTTCGTCCAAACCCTGGATATCTGAGTTACCTGCAGGCCCTTCGTTACCGGTTGTAGCCAGCCCACCATATACTTTAGCCAATACGTTTTTATAACCTGCGGCGGTTGAATAGGTAGTGGCAGAAGTAAGATCGTTTTGCGGAAACAGATCCAATTTTTTAGCGCAGGAGGTAACCAAAGTAACGGCTACACCTGCGATCATTAGGTTTTTTATAATACTACTTTTCATAAATGCAATAGTTAAAAATTAGAAATCAAGGTTTACGCCTGCGGAAAAAATTCTTGGACGTGGATAAATGTTTCCATCTACTCCGGTGTCATTTGAATTTTCAGGATCCAAACCTTTATATTTTGTAATTACAAACACGTTTTGTGCGGTTGCAGTCAGCCGCATGTTAGCCTTTTTATTAAATACTCTGCCAACATTGTATGCAAAGTTGATGTTGTCTAAACGGAAGAAAGAAGCATTCTCAATGTAATAATCGGACAACATCTGGTTGTTATTAAAATTGGTAGCCAGGAAATTTGAACTGGCGTTACCTATAAAATTCAATGGATTTTTGATAGCTCTGCTAACACCACTTCCTGAATTAAAATTGTTATATACGTAGTTTCCAAACGATCCGTGTCCTGCAAGTCCCAACGAATAATCTTTATAAATAAACTGTGTGTTTACTCCTAATAAAACATCCGGCGCCGGCTTCTTGTAATAGTACCGGTCGTCATTATTAACCTGTCCATCCCTGTTTAAATCTTCGAACAAACCTTCGATTGGGGCTCCGGTAGCTTTATCATAAATCTGCTTGTACACTTTGTAAGTATACGGGGCATAATCCACTGCAAAAACACCTATTGTATTCCCGGTTCCACCACCAATTCCGCTTACATCAATACCCTTAAAGTTTGGATCGCTTTGTTTTAACAGCTTGGTAATTTTTGTTGTGTTATAAGTGTAATTAAAGCCGAGCTCCCAGGTTACATCACTATTACGAACCGGAACAGTATTAACGGTTAATTCTATTCCTTTGTTTTCAAGACTACCCACATTTGTGGTAATCTTATTTCTAAAGTTTGAACCCGGTGCAATAGGCACTTCACTTAACAGGTCCTTTGTCTTTTTCAGATAGACATCCACACTACCTGAAATTCTATTATTGGCAAATCCATAATCTAAACCAATGTTTGAGGTAGTAGTTGTTTCCCATTTAACAGTCGGGTCGTAACCTTCGGGGCGCAGGTAAGAATAGAATGTATTACCAAACTGGTAACTGGCACCTAAGTTACTGGTTGAGTAACGGGGCAGGTAATTGTAATAGCCAATTCCATCCTGCTGGCCGGTTACACCATAACCCAATCTTAATTTAAGATCGCTTACAGCTCTCGATCCATTGAAAAATGCATCCTTCAATTTCCAGGCTGCAGCTACAGCTGGAAAGTACCCTACCCTGTTTTCTGCTGAAAACTTGGAGCTGGCATCTCTGCGTAAAGAAGCGGTCAACAAATAGTTATTAGCAATGGTAAAGTTTACCCTTGCAAAGTATGCTTCAAGCCTGTACTGTGGTTTATCAGAAAGGAAAGTAGGCTCTGAACCTGCGATGGTATCTTTCTTATTTGGTTTTGACGGATCAACTATTGCACGATAGCTAAATGAAGGATAATTTCTTACATCAGTATAAAAATCCTGGTAGCTATGTCCTACCAAAACATCGATCTTACTATTTATGCTGGGAATTTCTTTTGCGTAAAACAAAGAAATGTCGGCAAGAGTATTTGATTTTTTCTGATCGTAATAGGTTCTTCTACCACCGGTTTTATAGTTGGTAGCCGAGGTTGAATCTATATTATCGTTGCCTTTACCCGATGCATAGTCTGCTCCTATATTTGCCAAGATATGCAAGTCAGGAAAGAAGTGTAGTTTATAATCAGCCTGAATATTACCAATAAAACGGTTTACAGTTGAGGTATTATTTCTTAGATACAAGAGGGCTAAAGGGTTGCGGTTCGCAAGATCAATGGGCTTGCCATCAACCTGCAACCACTCGTAATAACCCCCATACTTGTTACCTGCATATACAGCTTGTGTTGGGTCAAAAGAAACAGCATTTCCAATAGCACCGCCATCAGCAAAATTGTTTTTAGTCTGTACCCCTTTTAATGCAATATTTAATGTAAGGTGGTTATCGAACAATTTTGGATTGAGGTTTAAGGAAGAAGAGTAACGCTGAAACTTATCAGTTCTTAATATACCTTTTTGACCCAGGTAACCAATGGATGCACGAAAAGGAACTTTACCAATGGTACCACTTGCACTCAGGTTGTTATCGGTACTAACTGCCTTTTGGTAAATCTCTTTTTGCCAATCGGTGTTTGCTGAACCCAATACTTTTTTATAAATATTTGCCGTAGCAGTGGCATCTGCATTAATGATTGACCTAATCTGGTCGCCGGTTAAAACATCTACCTTTTTACCAATTACGCTTACTGACTCCTGGGTGTTGAAGTTAAATTTCACTTTACCCGATGTACCTTTTTTGGTGGTAATGATGATAACCCCGTTTGATGCTCTTGAACCATACAATGCTGTAGCAGATGCGTCTTTCAACACACTCATCGACTCAATATCGTTAGGGTTAATAGTGTTTAATAAGTTAGCAGAACCGGCAATGCCATTTCCTTCTACAGGTACCCCATCAATAACAATCAATGGGTCGTTACTTGAATTTAAAGAAGCTCCACCTCTAATTCTTATACGGCTACCACCACCGGCAGATCCACCACCACTGGTAACTTGCAATCCGGCAACTTTACCCTGTAACAGTTGCTCCGACGAGGCAATGTTTCCTTTCTGAAAATCTTTAGCTGAGATAGATGTTACCGCACCTGTAAGGTCACCCTTTTTACGGGTACCATAAGCTACTACCACCACTTCGTTTAACGAGGCATTGGTTGCAACCAATTGAACTGAAACAGGGCCTGTGCCAAATTCAACTTCCTGGCGGCCATAGCCTACCGAGCTAATCAATAAAGCTTTTGTGCCTGCTGGTACAGAAAATCTAAAAGTACCATCGGCAGCGCTTTGCGTACCCTTATTGCTTCCTTTAGCAATAACTGATGCATTTGCCACAGGGGTAGAACTTTTTGAGTCCAGGACAGTACCTGATACTACCCTTTCCTGAGCCTCTACCTGCAAGCTAATTACTACTATAAGTAGGACAGCATAGAGCAATCGTTTTAAAATCATAATTGAAAGTTTAAAAATTAAGCAGAGCTAAGATTGGGAATTGATTAAACATGTTGCAAATGCAGCCAGTGATAATTTACTCCAGTAATTGTCTGTTCGAAAAAAATGTTGCGTTTTTATAATTGAATTAGTGTTGAATGATGATTTGTTTTACAGAGGTTGTTTTTCCGGTTTCAACTTTTAAAACGTAGGTACCCGAGGACAACTTTTGAACACTTACAGGAATTGAGCTATAGTTATAATCGCTGGAGTTCACAGTATATTTTGAGAAAAGTCTTCCCGTAATATCTTCCACTTTAATTACAACCGGGGTAGAAGAAGGTTTATCTAATTTCAGGTACACTATTGAACCTGTAACCGGGTTTGGATAAGCAGTTATCTGTGTGTTTTTGGTCAATGGGTTAATCGTCCGGACAAAAGAATATGTAAATGCTCCATCGCGATCAGTCATCTTCAAACGGTAAAACACTTTATTGTTTGCCTGTAGTGAGGTTGTTTCCTTGTCAAAATAACTATAATCAATAGCCTGGTTACCCTGGCGGTTGCTTGCAGCAACTGTTGTAATACTGGTAAAATCTACCCCGTTTGTAGAACGTTGTAATTCAAAATGCTTTACGTTTATTTCGTTACTGGTAACCCAGTTTATAGCAATTTTATCAGCGCCTCGTGCTGCCGTAAACGATAATAATTTAAGGGGAAGTATAGCAGCTACCTTGCTGCTCACGTCCCTGTCAAGGTATACATAATATTCACCAGGTTGCAGCGTAATGCTTTCAGGTGAACCGGTTGCATTACGGGTTCCACCTTGCAAATAATTATACCAGGTTCCACCATTTTGAAAAGTAACTGTACCGGTAACAGGAACAACATCAAAGTTTCCGATCACGCAAATCTTCAGCTCATTTGTGGTAACCTGTAACCACTTAAAATATCCGCCCAAATTATAACCTATGCTGTTCGATACAAAAGCCGGCAGGTAATCAGGAACTTTCCTAAGGGTTAGTAATTTTGAATACACATCGTATAATGCTTTGCGGTTTGCATCCTGCAGGTAATCCCATTTGATGGGCTTTGCATCCGTACGACAACTACTGTTTACTGTTAAGTTTCCACAAGTATTAATAGAGTAATCGTAACCCAATTCACCAAACTGCCACATCATTTTAGGTGCAGGTGTCATGGCCCAGAAGGCAGCCGCCATTTCATTTCTCTTTAAACCAGTAGCAATATTTTTTACATTGTAGCCACCGTTTTGGTTGCCACTTGTTACGTTTTTGTACATCAATCGCTCTTCATCATGGCTCTCCTGGTAAGTTATAAGGGTTGGGTTACTCCAGCCACGGTTGGTAAAAATGCCTGACTGCAAATTGGTAGAATATCCCATGGTGCCTTCGCTATAATCGTGGTTGCTGTTGCCCCAAAGCATCATACCGTAATTCGACAATTCTATTTCCTCGCTATTATCAGCAAAATGCTCCAGAATACAATAAGAACTGGGAGCAACCGCTTGCATCTTATCGTAAATACGTTTCCAGATAGCAACCCTGCTTGCGTCGTAATTTCCCCATGCACCCACATTATTTGGATTATTTGTTTGGGTAAAACCTTTACTCAAATCCCATCTAAAACCATCTATCTTATATTTTGTAAGCCAATGCTCTACTACCCTGTCAACCAGGTCTTTTGTAGCAGGTGACTCATGGTTAAAATCGTATCCTACGTTGAATGGATGTTTTGCATCCACATTATGCCAGGGGTTGTTTGCTGCCGGCTTGTTGGTGGTGCTATTAAAATACATTTGAACCGTTGGCGATAAACCAAAAGCATGGTTCAATGCAATGTCCATAATAACTGCAATACCCTGCTTGTGGCATTCATCAATAAACTGGCGCAACGCATTCTCAGTGCCATACATTTTATCAGGAGCAAAATAATAATCAGGATTGTAACCCCAGCTAAGGTTTCCTTCAAACTCGTTAAACGGCATTACCTCAATTGCAGTAATTCCCAACTTTTTTAAGTAGGCAATTGAATCCTTAACTGTAGACCAATTTTGAGTAGCAACAAAATCACGCACCAGCAATTCGTAAATAACAAGGTTACGCTTATCAGGCTTTGTAAAATTGGGCACCTGCCATGCGTATGCTGGTTTTGCTGTCTGTAACACACTCACAATTCCACTGGTTTTTCCGGTAGGATAAGGTTTTAAGGAAGGATAATTAACAGCTGGGATGTATTGGTCGTTAGATGGATCCAATACCTTTTCAGTCATATAATCGGCTACCTTCAACGTACCGTCAATTACATATTGATAGGCATATTCAACGCCAGGCGTTAATCCATTAATGGTAATCCAATAACGCAAACCATCCGGAGTTTTGTTAAGCTGGTGGCTTAGTGTCTCCGTCCAATCGTTAATATCGCCAATAACAGAAACACGTGTTTTATTTGGTGCATACAATACCAGGGTAGCTGAAGTATTG
>JBBQVY010000019.1:0-38659 GCA_038211085.1 Chitinophagales bacterium
TGTTTGAAGTGGTACTTGATAACTCACTTATTGGCAGCGATGCGTCGGTTAAAGGCCTCAGTCGCAGGCTTAATATTGGTGACAATACCGAGATTGATTTTGGCTAAAAAACTTACATCCCTTCTAATATTTTCAACTGAAGTTGCCTCATTAATTTATGCATTCATCTTAAGCTGCTATTGATGTAAGTGGAGGATAAATAAATGAAAGTTTATCTTTTTTGCAATCCTTACAGTTTCTCCTTCGCTTTGTGACCGTTTCGTTTTAATGTCTTTTTAATTTTTAATAGTTTGATAATATGTCGGCCGTTTTTTAAACGGTGGAATTTATTTTATTACACTGTGATTGTACACTCCTTCTACATCTGTCATCTAAAAATTAAAAAGAATGAACGCTAATTCTACCCTTTCTGTTCTTCGAAAGCAGCTTTATCTTACCTGGTTTCAACTAAAAAAAGTTATCGATTTTAAACACTTTAGAAAAGCAATGTTGACTTGTTGTGTTGTGTTTGCATTAGTTGGTTTTAGCCAAAAAGCTAATGCACAGCTTGCAAAAGGCGATATTGCCTTTACCAGTTTTAATGCAGACGAAGATGGCTTTTCCATTGTAAATTTTGTAAACATCCCTGCAAATACTACCATCTATTTTACCGATAATGAGGCACTAACGGCTACTTCCTTTAATACGGGAGAATCTTACTTTCAGTGGAACAGCGGTTTAAGTGCTATTGCAGCCGGCAGCGTTGTACGTTTTAGTGCTGTTGACAATGTTACAAACCTTGCAGCATCAGTGGGCACCTTAACCCGTGCTACCGTTACAGGCAGTACAAACTATGGTCTGTCAACCACAGCCGATATTATCTACGCATTTATTGGAACAGCAGTGGATGCGCCAACATTAGTTTTAGCAGCAATCTCTTCTGGCGAAGCGGTTGCCCCCGGCGATCCTGTGACCAATGCCGGTCTTACTGTAGGCGTTAATGCCATTGTACTTTCCAGCAGTGCCGATTTTGGCGAATATACCGGAACAAGAACAGGTAGAATTGGCTTTTCAGCATACAGGTCATTGGTAAATAATGTAGCCAACTGGAACGTTGATGTTACTAACGGCAGCTATGCCACTACTATTCCTAATACATCAGCTTTTACTGTTAGCCCTGTTGTAGACCTTTCAAAATATGTTCGTATCGGCAGGTACGATTTACCCGAACCAACCCGTACAACTCCGCCTGCTAGCAATTTGCTGGCCCAGGAAGTATCGGGCGTTACCTACAATTGGGATACACAAACTTTATTTGTACTGGGCGATGGCGGAACAGCCGTTGTTCAGGTTAGCAAAACAGGACAGCTAATCAATACGATGACGCTGGCCACCGGGGGGAGTCCGCAGGGTACCGAGTTTTACGACCCCGAGGGCATCACCTACATTGGCAATGGTAAATTTGTATTGGTAGAAGAGCGTAACCGCCAGGCTGTGTTGTTTACTTATGCTGCCGGAACAACGCTTACACGGGCAACTGCTACAACGGTCAAACTGGGTACTACTATTGGTAATATTGGTATAGAAGGCTTATCATTTGACCCTTTAACCGGCGGTTATGTTTGCGTAAAGGAAGCTAGTCCTGAAGGAGTTTTTCAAACCGGTATTGATTTTATGGCCGGAACTGCCACCAATGGCTCACCCACCACCGTTAATTCAATAAATCTTTTTGATCCCGCTTTAGCCAACCTTTCTGATTTGGCTGATGTATATGCCTTGTCAAACCTGTCAGCAATAACAGGTCAGCCCCAATATAATAACCTGCTGTTGTTAAGCCAGGAACAAGGGAAAATTGTAAACATTGACCGCGCCGGAAACATTGCAAGTTCACTGCAAATTATGCCCGGCGAAGGCAATCCATTATCTCTTGCCGACCACCAACACGAAGGTTTGACAATGGACGCAGATGGCATTTTATATGTTGTAAGCGAAAACGGCGGCGGCGATATTAATCACCCGCAATTATGGGTGTATGCGCCGTCATCTGCTACCAACCAGCCACCTACAGCTATTACACTCAACAATACGGTTACATCAATAATAGAAAATACAAGTACCGCCTCGCCTTTAAAAGTAGCCGATATAGTGGTTACCGATGATGGGCTTGGCACCAATAGCATAACTATTTCAGGGGCAGACGCCGCCTCTTTTGAAGTTATCGGTACTGCCTTGTTTATAAAGGCAGGTACAGTATTAGATTTTGAAACAAAGACCAGCTATGTAATTACGGTGAACGTAAATGATATTACTGTTGGCACCGATCCTGATGCTTCGGTAAACTATACCCTAAACGTAACGGACGTAGTGGTAGAAACCCCTTTAGCTACTTCTATTATAGTATCTGAAGTAGCACCATGGTCTAGTGGTAACAGCCCCGTAGCTGCAGATTGGTTTGAAGTAACAAATACCGGCACCACTGCTGTAGATATAACCGGTTGGAAGTTTGATGATAATTCCAATGCGTTTGCCTCAGCAGTTGCTTTAAATGGCATTACCAGCATTGCACCAGGAGAGTCGGTCATCTTTCTTGAATCAGCCGCTCCCGGCACCACTGTGCCACTTTTTTTAAGCACCTGGTTTGGCGCAAATCCGCCTGCGGGTTTACAGGTAGGCACTTACACCGGTGCAGGCATTGGCCTTAGCACAGGTGGCGACGCAGTTAATTTGTATAACGCCGGTGGTACTCTACAAGCCAGGGTAACCTTTGGTAGCGCTCCTGCCGGTCCATCTTTCGCAACGTTTAATAATGCTGCCGGTTTAAATAATACCGCCATAACAACACTTAGTATTGTGGATGTAAACGAGGCATTTGCTGGCGTGAACGACGCAGCGGAGATCGGGTCTCCGGGAACGATTGGCAAATTGTTTATCTCTGAAGTAGCCCCATGGTCGAGTGGAAACAGCCCGGTAGGCTCCGATTGGTTTGAGGTAACCAACACAAGTGCAAATGCAGTAGATATTACCGGTTGGAGAACGGATGACAATTCCCAATCCTTTGTTGGGGCAGCCACACTTAATGGCATTACCAGCATAGCCCCCGGCGAATCCGTAATCTTTATTGATACGGACGATCTACCGGCAAAAAAAGCAATTTTCTTATCAACCTGGTTTGGTGCCAATCCACCGGTAAGCCTGCGTTTTGGAAGTTACACAGGTTCAGGAGGTCTGGGTACTGCAGGCGACCAGGTAAATCTTTTTAACAGCACAGGTACACTTAAGTCCACTGTTATTTTCGGGGTGTCTTCCGAAAGTCCTTTCCGGTCATTCGACAACGCAAAGGGCCTGAACAATACCACTATAACACAGTTAAGTGCTATTGGAGTAAATGGTGCTTTTGCTGCCGCAAACGATGTTAATGAAATTGGATCCCCTGGTGTAATTACATCCGGAAGTGTATTGCCGGTAACCATTACATCATTAAAAGCTACCCAAAAAGCAACCGGCATTCAACTGGACTGGACCAGCCAAACAGAATTTAATATTGCCAGGTACGAAATAGAGAAGTCTGTAAATGGAATCAGCTTTAATAAAATTGGAGCCATTACAGGCAAAAACGCCGGAACGCTGCTAACGCCTTACACATGGTTGGATGCTAATCCGGTTGCAGGTGCAAACTATTATCGCATTAAGGTATTAGATAAAAACGGTGAGGTAAAGCTGACTAACATTGTGAGAATACAAATCAATTATGCCAGTCAGCAAATAGTGATTTATCCAAACCCCGTAAAAGGCAGCAGGCTAACCCTTGAATTAAATGGACTTGAAAAAGGGTCTTATAATGTTAGCCTGTATAGCAATATCGGCCAGCTTATTTATAGCAGGCTCTTCCAACACCAGGGAGGTTCAATTGCTCAAACTATTGAATTTGACCGGGCATTAAAATCAGGAGTATACCAATTAAGAATTGCAAATGAAATAAAGCAGTTTACCAAAACTATTATTGCCGAATAGAAGGGCGCCTGGCAGAAAACCAGCTTGAAACATTGTGAAGTGATTAGTAGTAATAGCCGTCCAACACAGGGCGGCTATTACTTTTTTATAGGATTAAGCTCATGAAATTCATATATTTCTTTCTTACTAAATCTTTCAATTCATGGTAAAAAAATCAAAAATAAAAAAGGAATAGGTCGCCAACCCTGGCGACCTATTCCTTTTTATATTTCACAACTCACAACTCACTATTGACTATTGACTATCGACTATCGACTTACTAATACTTCCTCCACGCCCACTTCCATAACTCTTTCCAGGTTGCTTTTTTACCATACATTAAAATACCCGTGCGGTAAATTTTTGCACTGATCCAGGTGGTGCCTAAAAAGCCAATTATCAGCAGCACCATGCTAGTTATTAATTGCCAATAGGGAACCGTGCCGGGTACGCCAAAAGGAATTCTTGCCATCATTACAATGGGCGAAAAGAATGGAATCATACTACTCCAGGTGGCAAGGCTGCCGGCCGGGTTGGTGATAGCATTGATCATGATGACTATAGAAATAATGATGGGCATAGTGATGGGCAACAACAAACTTTGTGCATCCTGCGGGTCCTCATTTACTGCGCTGCCTACTGCTGCAAATAACGCCGCATAAAACAGGTAGCCGAATAAAAAATAAAACAGGAAACAGCCAATAATCAAAAACCAGTTGGCACTTCCCATGGTCTCCTTCATTGCTTCAAAGCCACCTGCAGCACCTTTGGCCATAGTAACACTGCCACCCTGTATTTGCTGGCTTGCATCTGAGGCCTGCTGCAAAGTTTCATGCGAAAAAATAGCACTCGCAGCGGTTGATAAACCAATGATCAACACAATCCACAACAACAATTGCGTTAGGCCAACAGCGCCTATACCTACAATTTTACCAATCATTAATTGAAATGGTTTTACTGAGGATACTACTACTTCGGCTATACGGTTGGTTTTCTCTTCCATAACGCCACGCATAACCATGGTACCATAAATAAATAACGTGATGTAAATTAAAAATCCACTACCATAACCTATACCATAAGCCAGTTCGCTATTTCCTTTTTTAATGGTTGCTCCTTCATAATAGGCCTGGTCCAACTCAGCATGCGCCGTCTTTTTTCGTGCCGAATCCAGTTCTTTAAGATCAATGTTATACCTGGCCTTTAGCATACGGTTTTCCATTGATTCATTTATCCTGTCTTCCACATTGTTTTCAGCTATCATGGCTATCTGTTTCTGGGATATAAGGCGGTATCTTGCTGAAGAGTCAGTTGGGGCATATAATACAGCACTAAATCCTTTTGCTTTATAATTGGTACTATCCACACCCTGCGGAAACGAAAAGGTGACTGCCTTACCATTCTCTATGTTGCCGTTAAAAATATTGCCTTTGTCCACTACGGCTACATTTTCCTTATCGACATTTTTTACCGAAATAACAGTTACAGCAGTTATCAGTCCAACAAATAACAGGGGAGTTAAAATGGTAGAAAGAATGAATGTTTTGTTGCGAACTCTTGTCAGGTATTCTCTTTTTATAATCAGCCAAATCTTGTTCATGTAAGTAAATATTTTTAGTAAGTTTATTAAGGGTTACACTGCTTTTTGGAATTGACGGCTCATTTTAGTGCCTTCAACCAGTTTTATAAATATTTCGTTGAGCGAAGGAAGTATTTCATTGAAGCCTTCAATAACAAGAGGACCTTGCAGAAAATATTTCAACACATCGTTGCTGTTGCTGCCTTCATTAATTTTTACAACCAGCTTTTGGTCATGTTTTTTTATAACCTCAAAAGCGTTGCTTATAACATCTTCAGGTATTTGATTTAACTGGATGCTAAACAGGTTTTCTTTAAACTCCTGTTTTATGTTGTTAACCGTTCCATCTAATATTTTTTTGCCCTGGTTCACCAGCACAATGTGATCGCAGATCTCTTCTACCTGCTCCATTCTATGGGTACTAAATATTACAGTAGCACCATTTTTTGCAAGCTGAAAAATTTCATCTTTTATAATATTGGCATTTACCGGATCAAGTCCACTAAAAGGTTCATCAAGTATTATTAGTTTAGGATCGTGTAATACAGTAATTACAAATTGAAGCTTTTGGCTCATACCCTTACTCAGGTCTTCAATCTTTTTGTTCCACCAGGTTTCCATCTCCATACGCTTGAACCAATACTTCGTTTTCTCCATAGCATCCTTATAGCTTAATCCCTTAAGTTGTGCCAGGTACAGTGCCTGTTCACCTATCTTCATTTTTTTATAAAGGCCTCTTTCTTCAGGCATATAACCAATAAAAAGGTTGTCTTTAAGCGGGTTGAATGTTTTGCCATTAAAAATTATTTCGCCTTCATCAGGGAAAAATATACCGGTAATCATTCTTAATAGCGTGGTTTTGCCGGCACCGTTAGGGCCGAGCAAACCAAAAATGCTGCCTTCTTCAAGCGAAAAACTAATGTCGTCTACAGCCTTTTGCGTAGCATAGTATTTCTTTAAATTATGGAGTTCGAGTAAATGCATAATTGTAGCAATTGGTTATGGTTGTATTTGGTTGAAGTATTAGTAGCAGTAGCACCCATATTGTTACAGGCGTGATGATTTTTCCTTTTTCGGTAATTGAAAAGTACAAAAATGTAATGATACTAATTTTAAATTTAGGGTAAGTACCGTTCATAAAGATTGATACAAACAACCTGTTGGCGGAATTAATTTTTCTTAGCCCCATCGGGGTGATCTTTTGGTAGAAAAAATGTTTTATTGAATTTTCAAAGCACTATCGGGGCGATCTTTTTTTAAAGGCCGTTCCTAAGGAACTTAAAAGTCGAAAAATAAAACTTTCTATCAAAAGGTCGGCTCTACGAGCATAGAAAACATCAATAATTGTAAATTCTGCCAACAGAGGCAAACATTTTAATCCTGCTTGAAACTAACGACAAACGAAAAGCTTGAGACTGAATAATAGGTATAGTTTTGCAGCATGACAATTTCTTTCTTTTCAACCCAACCATACGACAAGTTATTTTTTGAGGAATCAGCGGCTGCAACCGGGTGCAGCCTTCGTTTTTTTGAAGTGGCACTAACAGCAGACACTACCAGTCTTGTCGAAAATAGCGAAGCGGTATGTGTATTTGTAAATGATAAACTGGATGAAAATGTGATCAGCAAACTTGCCGGTAAAGGAGTAAAAGTTATAGCCCTCAGGTGTGCTGGTTTTAATAATGTTGATTTGGCTGCAGCAAAAAAATACAACATTCAAGTATGCCGGGTACCCGCATACTCGCCGCATGCAGTAGCGGAACATGCTGTTGGCTTAATGTTAACCCTGAACCGCAAAATTCATAAGGCCTACAACAGGGTACGGGAACAAAATTTTTCGCTGAACGGATTACTGGGTTTTGATTTTTATGGCAAAACAGTAGGAGTGATAGGTACTGGCAATATTGGACAAGCCTTTTGTAAAATAATGCTGGGGTTTGGCTGCAAGGTTAAAGCGTTCGATGTTATAGCCAACCGCGATATGGAAGCGATTGGAGTTGAATATAAGCCGTTGATGGATATTTTGCAGGAGGCGGACATTATATCGCTGCATTGCCCTCTTAACGAGCAAACACATCACCTTGTTAATGCAGAAACCCTGCAAATGATGAAGAAGGGGAGTATGCTGATTAATACCAGCAGGGGAGGATTGATTGATACCCCGGCAGTGATCCATGCACTAAAAACGGGGCACCTGGGTTACCTGGGTATTGATGTATATGAACAGGAAGAAAAATTATTTTTTCGCGACCTTTCTACCAACATTATACAGGACGATATACTTACCAGGCTGTCAGGTTTTCCAAATGTTTTAATAACGGCTCACCAGGGTTTTTTTACCCGTGAAGCCTTAACACAAATTGCCCTGATCACCCTCCAAAATGTTAAAGACCTTTTAAAGGATGGCAATTTAAGCAATCCGGGAACGTTATTAACTGTATAAAAGTGCTCCAAAAATTAACTTTCATTAAAAAACTTTTTCTTTGTTGTCATGAAATCAATTAAGCATTTGGCCATACTTCTGGCAGGCATTTTCATCATGGCAGCATGCCAAAAAGAATATAGTTTAGAAACCGGCAGCGCCGGTGGGATTGCCCAGGGTACTTTAAAAGATTCTCTCGGCGACTGCCAGCCAATAACATTAAGAGGTATCTATTTTGTTGATTCAACTGTGACTGATAGCAATTATGTTACTATTCAGGTTAACGTTACTGTTCCCGGGTCCTATGTTATTACTACAGATATACAGAATGGCTATGGCTTTAGAGATACAGGATTTTTTGCCGTGCCTGGACTAAACACTATTAAGCTAAAAGCTGTAGGCAGACCTAAGCAGCCCATAACATCAGACTTTACGGTGTCGTTTGGTACCAGTTTTTGTGTTTTCTCCGTTCCAGCTTTATTGAGTGGCGGTCCTGGGGCAGCTGTGTATACCCTTTCGGGTTCTCCTGCTATCTGTACCAATGCTGTTGTGCAGGGCACCTATTCAAAAGGCATTGCACTTAATACCACAAATACGGTTAGCATAGAGGTAAATGTTACCAAAACAGGCCCGTATGTTATAACCACCTCGCAGACTAACGGTATAACGTTTTTGGCAAATGGTACATTTAATGCCACCGGCATTCAATCTGTTACGTTAAGGGGATCAGGTATACCTTCAAATGCCGGGGCAACAGCAGTGCCAATAAGTACCGGCACTTCCAGTTGTTCGTTTACTGTAAATGTGGGTGGTGGAAGTATCAATCTTGAGGATTCCGCATGGCAGTTTACTCAAGGCTCAAAAGTTTTTCATGGTACATTAGACTCCATTGCTTTTAGTAAACTTAATGGCATTGATGTGTTGCAATTTTATGGATTAACCTATAACACAGGTGATAGCTTGTTTGTACTTGGTATTGGTATGACCAGCAGCACTATACAGTCGGGAACTTACAACACCAGCACCTTTGCTGCTTACCGTTTTTCTGATGTTAATGATTCTCTTATTTATAAAGCCGATCCTCTTACAATATCGCCTTTGGTTAATCTCTCCATTGTTTTAAACTACGATGCCACCACCAAAATTGCCCAGGGAACCTTCACCGGAACTGCTCAAAATGTTGCCAAAGCTTCGGTGCCTATAACGTTGGGTAAGTTTAAAGCGTTGGTGCCTTAGTGTGAGTGGTGAGTTGCGACTGGTGAGTTGCGACTGGTGAATAGTGAAACCTTACTAAGAGCCGTTATGCCTGAATTTATTTCAACACCCCTTGAACAAAGGATAGTGAATTATGAATTATGCATGGCAGGTTGTGAGTAGTGTGAAAGGATGAAACCCCAAGCCGTCATGCTGAATTCATTTCAGTATCCCTTGAATAAAGATTAGTGAGTTTTTTGGGTCTCTTAAATTTATACTGAATATCAGGTAGTAGGTCAGTACTCTTGAACTACCTCAAACTATTGTCTTCAAACTACCGGCTATGGGCTACTTCATTATGGCTAAAAGCTAACGGCTACTTACTAACGGCTACTCAATATCGGCTACTCACTGTATCTGCATATTATCATCAACAGAGGCATTTGTTTCAACTGTTACATGCTTATGGTGCTCTGCCTTTTTAAAGAATTTATTTTGAAACAGAAGGATGGTAATTACACCTACAGAAATGGAGGCGTCCGCAATATTGAATACTGGACGGAAAAATTCAAACTCGTCACCTCCCCAAAAGGGAACCCATGAGGGGAAATGTGCATCTCTTATGATAGGAAAATAAAGCATGTCCACAACTTTGCCATGTAAAAAGTTGGCGTAACCTTTACCCCACGGTACCAGCTTAGCCACATTTTGAACATAAGGATCACTATTTTGAAATATTAAGCCATACACCATACTATCAATAAGATTGCCCAATGCTCCGGCAAAAATCAAAGCACTACAAAATATAAAACCGGGGTGATGTTTCTTTTTTATAAAATCGCGGATAATAAAAACGCCGGCGATTACGGCTATCAATCTAAAAAGTGTAAGCGCAATTTTACCCCATTGTCCGCCCATTTTCCAACCCCATGCCATTCCTTCGTTTTCAACAAAATGCAGTTTAAACCACTCCATGCCACCAACTTTAATTTCTTCGCCAAGGTAAAAATGCGTTTTGATATAATACTTTAAAACCTGGTCAATAAGCAGGATAACAAAAATGATAAGGACAATACTTCTGGTCTTCACTATAAAAATTTTTTAAAGCCGCAAAGATAGGGAAACAGCCTGCAAGATGCAGGAGCAGGGAAGGTTTAACAATGTAGGTCGGAAGTCGAAAGTAAGAAGTCGGAAGTCAAAAGTCGAAAGTCGAAAAGCATTTAGTCAATTATGAAAAGCAAATCTTCAATGTCGTCAAACGTCAAACGTGAAACGGGAAAGATGACCAGACTTAAGTCATCCAATCTCGTCAAAGGTCAAAAGAGAGTCATCCAACATGTAGCGTTTAAAATTCAACATAATGAAATCACTCTTCGTAGTAAACCCGCTTTACCCGCTGGCTTATGCCGGTCAACACTTCGTATGCAATGGTATTGCTCCATTTGGCATGGGCGGTTACGGGTAAGTTTGGACCAAATAATTCAACTGCATCTCCTTCAGCAACTGAACCCAAATCAGTAACATCCACCATTATCATATCCATGCATACATTACCCACAACAGGGGCAAGTTTACCTTTAATCCAAACATAGCCCTTTCCATTACCCAGGTTCCGGCTGAACCCATCGGCATACCCAATTCGTATTGTGGCAATTAATGATTCACGGGTTAGCGCACCGGCAAGACTATACCCTACAGTATCGCCAGCTTTGACTGTTCTAAGTTGTGCAATAGTGGAACGCAGTTTTAGTACCGTCTGCAAGTGTATTTTTGGGTTGAAGGTAGTATCAACACCATACAACCCAATGCCCAAACGCACCATGTCGTACTGCAAATTCGGATGCCGGACTATGGCTGATGTATTGGATAAGTGGCGAATGAATGCATAAGGCAATTGTTCGGCCAACAGGCTACAGGCGGTGTCAAATTCCTGTGCCTGGTGGTTGGTAAACGCATCGTGCAAGGGGTTTTCGCTTGCGGCTAAATGGCTAAATACACTTTTAACTACAAGTGCATTGCCTTGCATAATAACCTCAATCATCTGCGGAAGCTGGCTCTTGTCAAAACCCAAACGGTGCATGCCCGTATCAATTTTTATATGCACCGGGTATTGAATGATGGCATTTTTGCTTAGATAGGTTACAAACGATTGCAAGATGGCTGGTGAGAACAACTCGGGTTCAAGATTGTGTTCTACCAATAAATCAAAAGTTATCGTTTCGGGGTTCATTACCATTACAGGCATATGAATACCAGCCTTACGCAGTTCTACTCCTTCATCAACATAAGCAACTGCTAAATAATCCACCTTATGAAACTGTAACACATTGGCTACTTCTACACTGCCACTTCCATAACTAAATGCTTTAACCATGGCCATTAGTTTGGTACCGGGCTTTAAAGTTTGCTGGTATTGATTAAGGTTATGAACCATTGCCGCCATGTTAACTTCCAGCACGGTTTGATGTACTTTCTCCTCCAGTAAATGCACCAGTTGTTCAAATTCAAATACACGGCTGCCCTTCAATAAAATAACCTCGCTGGTAAAATGATGTGTATTAAAATGCTGGATGAATGCTTCTGTACTTTCATAAAATTCGTACACCAGGTTGTTGGGCTTATCAACCTTACCTGTTTCGAACAATAACCTGGCAGCAGAAAATACAGGGCCAATTAATATTAAACGGTTCAGGTGGCGGTAGCCAACTTTTAGTTTTATGTTGGCTATAAGTTCCGCTATAGTTTGGCCGGTTTGGAAAATATCGGATAAGATGAGCGTAGTTTTTTTGCCGGATGATTGTTGGGCCAGGTAATCCAATGCCAGCTCCAGCGACGACAAATCATTGTTATAACTGTCGTTAATGATGAGGCAATTGTTTACGCCTTTCAACAATTGCATACGCATGTCCAAAGGTTGCAGGTTGCTCATCTTCTCCTCTATAGCGGGCATGCTATAACCCAATAACAACAGCACACACCAGCAGGTGATAGCATTATCAATTGAAGCCTTATCAGTAAACGGTATTGTTATTTCAACAGGTGTAGTGGTTTTGGTAAGGGTGGCATGTATAGTAGTTGCACCAACATTTTTAATGGTTTGACCAATGGTAATATCGCCTTTGGCTAAAGTGCCCCATGTAAAAACCCGGGTTGCTTTTTTTGCTAGTTTTTCTTCGTCAATAATTGTTGCTCCTAACTGCTCGTTACAATCTTTGCAATAAATAAACTGCTGCGCATTTTTAAATAGAAGCATCTTTTCATTTGCTTTTTCAGCAAGGCTTGTAAACCCCTGGCTATGTGCCTCGCCTATGTTGGTAAGCACACCCATAGTAGGCTGAATGATGTTTGCCAGGTACTCCATTTCGCCCGGTTGAGAGATGCCTGCTTCAAAAAGGGCTAATGTATTTGCAGCATTCATTTGCCAAACGCTTAAGGGTACGCCTAACTGAGAATTATAGCTTTTGGGACTGCGAACTATGTTATAATCCGTTTGCAATAATTGGTACAACCACTCTTTTACCATGGTTTTTCCATTGCTGCCAGTTATACCAATAACCGGTATTTTAAAATGGCTTCTGTGCCAGGCAGCCAAATTTTGCAATGCACGCAATGGGTCATCTACCACTAAAAAATTGGCATTGCTTAATTGACTTGTATAAGATGAGGTAACTACAAAATTTCGTACCCCTCTTGTATGCAGTTCCTCAATATACCGGCCCCCATCGTTACGTTGGGTTTTAAGTGCAAAAAAAAGTGTAGTTGCAGGAAACACCAACCGCCTGCTATCGGTTAACAAATGCTCTATGTTAACAGAATGTAATGTTGCAGGCAGGCTCTGTACAACTTCAGCAATTTGTTGTATGGTGTACATAACTGTGCAAATAAGATTTACTGGTTGTACAAAAATTTAGAGGCTGTTTTTATCAGATTTACGAACGTCATCAACAGTAACAGCTTTGTGCTTTCTTCGGTTGACCAATATGGAATAAATCATGGAACCGCCCAGGCAAAGTAAAATGAAGCCTAACGATATGAAAATAGATATGTGTATATTGAAAAATTCAATAAGCATTTTTACGCCAATAAACACCAGTACAATTGCAATGCCCTGTTGCAGGTAATCAAATTTGTCAACAGCTCCTCTCAATAAAAAGAACAAACTTCTTAGTCCTAAAACAGCAAAAATATTTGAAGAATATATGACCAGTTTGTCGTCTGCTGAAAACGGTACATCTGCTTTTTCTCTAACCAGCGATACAACTGTAGGAATGCTATCCAATGCAAAAACAATATCAGTAACAGCTAACATTATAACCACCAATGCAAGCGAAGTAAAGAAATACTGATCGGCAACTTTTATAACGAATCTCCCTTTAGCCTCCACATTGGTTATTCTGAAAATACGCCTGCTAAACATATAAATTTTGCTTTCAGCAGGGTTGTACTCCTCATCTTCTCTCTTAAAAAATAGATGAATTCCGGTGTAAAGCAGGAAGGCTCCAAAAACATACAACAGCCAATGAAAGCGGTCTATTAATTCAATGCCAATAGCTATAAAAATAATCCTGAAGACTATTGCCAATAAAATACCAATCAATAAGGCACGGCCGGCATCGCTTTCCTTTACTTTAAAAAATGTAAAGATTAAAATGAAAACGAAAATGTTGTCTATGCTCAAACTCCACTCCATTAAATAAGCAGTAAAATATTTGGTTGCTACTACGCTATCTTTTTCAAAAAGAAGGAAAATGCAAAAGCCAACAGAAAGACCTACCCAAAAAAGGGTTTGGTACAATGCCTTTTTTATGGTGACGGTCTCGTTGCGTTTGCTCATAAGCCCAAGATCGAATACCAATGCAAAAAGCATTACCAAGCCAAAAACTAAATATGTTACCTGGTCAACCGACATAGAAAATATTTTGTTCGTAAAAATACAATATCAAATACAAGGTTGGGCAGCAAAACACCTATGCAAAATCTTTCTTCCTTTTCAACTGGTACAACCAACCAAAAAGCATTACCAGTAAAATAGGCACCCCAATGTTGATAACCTGCCACATGGTTTTTTGTTCTGTAATCTTTTGTTTGTCCAGTAAACGAAGGGTAAAGTCTTTGCTCCTGGTTTCAAGCAAACCATTATTATTAACCAGGTAATCCAAAGCATTTAATAAAAATTCTTTATTGGCAAACTGGTAGTTCTCGTACTGCTGCATACCCATAGGTAATGGTCCCTGGCTTTGTGTTACAACATTGGTAACCAAATCAGCATCGCTTACTACAATCTGCCTGGCAGGTTTTATTGCAGTAGGGGTAAAAGGCCTGGCCGAAAATAGTTGTAAGCTATCTTTTAAATCTTCAGTAAAGCGGTTGGCATAAAGCGAAGAAAATTTTCCCTCCAGCAATACTGCAACAGGTACGTAACTACGTGTAAATGTTCGCAGGTCGTCTTCCGTTTTTACACTTTGTAAACTAACCATAGCGGGTGAACTTATTGCCCGGCTATTGGTATCGCTGGCTAACAAAATAGTTTTGTGTATTCCCTGCGATTTTACCGTGTCAATAGATGAAGGAAAAATGGTGAGCACATCATCAAGGTTTTTGGCAATAGGATTTGTTGAGGGTGAACTAACCAATGGATAGTATGGAAAGGGCAATCTTTCAATTTGTGGTTGCCCGCCTAACTGACCCACTACCAATGGTTGTTTGGCGCTCTTTAAGTCCTGCAGTAAGTCGTTGTTAATACGAATGCCATATTTAAATAACTGATCGTCCAGGTTAAGATTTTTATCAAAGGCAATAAAGTCGGTTTGCACCCTAAGCAGGCTGTCCATTTCGGCATACAGCTTATCAATAAACCAAATTACATTTCCACCATGCATAATGTACTGGTCAATCTTTAGCTTTTCTATTTCAGTAAATGGCTTTGAGGGCTTAACAATCATAAGCGCAGCAATGGTATCAGCATCAAGCCGCCCAATGTTTACATCAATTACGCCAAAGCGATAATTGGTGCGCATGGTTTCAAATAAGTCTCTAACCGTAGGGTTCAGCGGCTCACCATTTCCTGCCGCATATGCCACTACCGGAACTGCTTTGCGGGTAAGTTTATTTATAGCATCAGCAATTTTAAATTCCAGTAATGCCTCGCTGTGGTTTAACGTAGTTTCTTCATCCGCCCCGCTTTTTCCACTCATTAAGTCAATAGGAATTTGCAATGAGTCATTAAAACGAACTATGGCTGCAGGAAAGATCCACCGTTCGGTAGTTTCTGCTCCCTGTTTTGAAGTTACCTGGTTATTGAAGGGCTTGATGCCGAGTTGCGCAAGGCTGTCATAAGTTTTAAAGCGAAGACTGTCGGGCAAACCGGCACCCGGCCTGGTAAAGCGGTACTGAAAATTTGTAGTGCCGTACTCCTTAAACTCATTCAATAATTCTTCGCTGGCAATGCTCAGTTTTTTAAAACCTGCACTTAAATCGCCGGTTAAAAAAACCTCTACTTCTACTTTGCCATCCAGGTTTTTTAAAAGTGTTTTAGTGGAGTTACTTAGTGAGTATCGTTTTTCTTTTGTTAGATCGAGGCGGTAATGTGCCAGCGATATGAACCAGGTAATGGCTATGAATAACAGCGCAAGCCACAACCACCAAAGCTTTTGATTTAAGATTTTATTGAACACCTTTTGTATTTTATTTTTTTGTTTTGGAAGCCAGCATTGGGGCTTCTATTAATCCGCCGTTGCGCCTTTCCCGTCGTACTTGCCTATCGTGTGGACACATCTTTGTTGTGAAAAAAGGGAACACGGATGACACTGATAAAACGGATAAAACGGATAAAAAATAGATGCTTTAATTCTCTTTGTCTTAATAGCCGTTTTATTGCAAGTTTTCAAAGGTTTATAAACGATTTAATAATATTCTACAGTTACCAATAATCTTAAAATCGGTTCAATCTGTGTCATCCGTGTTCCTAATGTTTTTGTGTCCACACGATAGGTCATACTTGCGGAGTCGCACACTTGTGCTGTAAACCTTTATTCATCTTTTTTCCTGAACCACAAAGGCGCAAAGAGCCCAAAGAAACACAAAGCCTTGGTGTACCTTAATGCCTTAGTGTCTTTGTGGTTCAACCAGCTCAGCAACCCACCTTTACCGCTTCATTAAATTGCGTTGGGTAATCAACAAAAACAACCCAATGATTGCCAAAAAATACAGCACATCCCTGGTATCAATTACTCCCCTGCTTATACTTCTGTAATGAAAATTAATGCCCAACATTTCAATATAATAATCAGCGCCATTTGCAAAAACCGGTAGCTTACTCAGGGCTTCAAACCCGTTGTATAAAAGAAAGCAAAGAAAGGCTGTAGTAATAAAAGCCACCACCGTGTTATTTGTAAAACTGCTGCAACATATACCCACAGCTGTATAGACCGCTGCCAGAAAAAGCAACCCAATATAACTGCCAATTGTAGCGCCAATATCAATACCTCCTTTAGCGCTCAGTTGTTGCAAAGAAATTGCGTAGACGACAGTAGGTAACAAGGCTATTGCAACTACCAGCAAACATCCAAAATATTTACCCCAAACAATGTTGGCATTGCTAACAGGAATGGTTTGTAAAATTTCGAAAGTTCCTGCTTTGTATTCATCTGCCAGGCTGCGCATGGTAATAGTAGGTATCAAAAAAAGCATAATCCACGGAGCCAGTGTAAAGTAATTATCCAGTGAAGCATAACCAAAGTCTAGTATGTTGGAGGATGGAAATACAAACAGGAAAAGGCCCATTAAAAAAAGAAACAAAATAATGGCGATATAACTTGTGAGGCTGCTAAAAAATTGCCTCCATTCTTTCATGCAAATCATCCACATGCGTTCAAAACTAACCTGAAAAGTAAAAAGCAAAACATTTTTTTTTGGTTAAAAGCAAACTGTGTATTTTGTACACAAATAAATTAAAACGCTCAGTATGAAAAAAATTTACTTCTTATTCGCTTTCTTTATTACGACCCTTGCAAATTCGCAAACCAACTTTGCCGGAAATGGAAATGTAGGTTTTGGTGGAACTGTTGGCAAAGGTTCAATAACAGTTTCGGACAACGGATCAACTGTAACTTTTGTGTTAAACAGGGGAACGGACAATTTTACTAATGCATTGGTTATTTATATTGATTCAAAGACGGGTGGTTTTAGCACTACCAGCGCATTTTCGGACCAGGCAGATCCCTTGCGTAAGGCAATTTCAGGTTTAGATGGTACGAACAGATCGACATTAGTTTTTGAAACATTTACACCAGACTTCGCAATAGCGTTTGATAAGGGATTTGGCGGATTGTGGGCGTTACAAAATGGCCCAACAGAACATACCTACATTACCTCCACGAATCTTGTACCCAATACTAACTCCGAAACTTCTGCAACCTATACAGTAACAGCTAATAAAGTTGATTTGGGTATAACAGGTAGCGTAACTTTTAAATTTTTAGCAACTTACATCTCTAACACCGGCTATCGCTCAAACGAGGCTGTAGGAGATGCAATGACTGATTTTGTTCAGGGATATAACAACCAAACCATTCTTACTTATAATACCTATAATAGTGTATTACCCGTTAAACTGGTTAGTTTTAAAGCTGTTAAGGAAAGCAGTGCAGTAAAATTGAACTGGACAGTTGCCCAGGAAACCAACATAGAAAGCTACCAGGTTGAGCGTTCAAAAGATGGTATCAATTTCACAACCATACAAACTGTAAAGGCCCGCAACCAATCTGGGTACCAACCCACATACACCCTAACTGATGCAAGCCCTCTTAAAGGAGTTAACTACTACAGGTTGGCAATACTAGAAAATGGCCGCAAAGAATTAAGCAGCGTAGCAACCGTTACCATGAACCAGGCTGGAAATAATTTTACAATAAACTACACACCGGGCAGCACCAGGTTAAACATCAGGCTGATAGGTCTTGATGCAGGAAACTATTCAGCATCAATAGTGAATGCCGGCGGACAGGTTTTACAAAGCATTCGCCTTGCACATGATGGTTCTGAAGCCAACAAAGAAATAAATTTAAAAGGTGGATTGTCTAAAGGAATTTACAGGGTGGTATTGCTTAACGACAACAATCGTAGCAGCCAGGCATTTATGGTTCCCTAAGTATTAAATTGTGCTTGATACATAATTGCTTGTAACGCTAACCTGGTTTGACATGTACATTTAAATAAAATGTAATTTTTTACGTTTTATGGTAATAGTGACAACTATGCAACCCAAAACCAACTGCAGAAAACCCTGTCGCAAAATGACAGGGTTTTTCTTTTGTATGCTATGGAATTTTAAAACAGGGGCATCTTAAAGAAAAATATATAAATGAAAACTCAATTAATTGCTGTAGCCATTGCATTGATTGCCTTTACTAACATTGGTACTGCGCAGGAAGTTGCTAAACCAAAAAAGGTTAATCCTGCAAAGCCAGCGTTGCACAGGCCACCGCCGCCGCCACCGGCTTTTGTACCGCCTGTTATAGTTAAGGATGATACTAAAATAAAACGGGTTCAACCTGTTCCACCCGTTGCAAGTATTAGTGAAATTGGAGAAGTTGCTCCACCGCCACCGCCGCCACTTGCACCAGCTAAGTTTGTAAAAATCTCCATTAAGGGTGCACCAACACCACCCTCAAAAAGAAAGAATTAGTAGTTGAGATTTTATAGATTGAGCGCAATAAAAAAGGTGAGAAAAATTCTCACCTTTTATTATTTATGGCTTTGCTTATTGTTAAACCAGCATGCGTAAAGGCTCTTCCAACAAAGCTTTTACGGTTTGAAGAAATGCTGCACCTGTTGCTCCATCTACAACTCTGTGGTCGCAGCTTAGCGTAACTTTCATAACATTACCCGGAACTACCTGGCCGCCTTTAACTACAGGTACTTTGGCAATTCCGCCTATGGCTAGTATACAAGCATCGGGTGGATTGATGATGGCAGTAAACTCATCAATACCAAACATACCGAGGTTGCTAATGGTAAAGGTGCTTCCTTCCCAATCTGCGGGTTGTAATTTTTTATCTTTTGCTTTTTGTGCAAAGTCTTTTACCTCAGCAGAAATCTGGCTGAGGCCTTTGCTATCTGCAAAGCGAACTACCGGAACCAGCAGACCTTCTTCAACTGCTACGGCTACGCCAATATTTATGTGGTGATTGTAACGAATTTTATCGCCCATCCAACTGCTGTTTACCTTAGGATGCTGCTTTAATGATACTGCCACAGCTTTTAAAACCATATCGTTAAAGCTGATCTTAACAGGACTAAGTTCGTTTAGTTTGGCCCGGGTTTCAATAGCCTGGTCCATATCAATGCTCATGGTAAGATAAAAATGCGGAGCAGAAAACAAGCTCTCGCCGAGTCTCTTGGCAATTACTTTACGCATTTGCGATACAGGTACATCATCGTAGCTTACCTGCCCGATTGCACCAGGTGCTGCTGGTTTAGCAGGTGCAGCTTCAACCGATTTGGCGGCAGGTGCTTCGGCCGGTTTGGCTGCAGGTGCAGCGGCAGGCTGGGCCGATGGCTGGTAATTATCAATATCCTGTTTTACTATTCTGCCGTTATCGCCACTGCCCTTAATTTTTCTAATATCAACACCTTTTTCTTCAGCCATTTTTTTTGCAAGTGGGCTGGCAATAACACGTCCTTCATTAACAGGTTCTTCAGGTGATGGTGCAGCGGCAGATTGTGGCTGGCTTGCACCAGTTTCTACAGGTACAGCAGGTGCAGCTTCAGTTGACGGAGCACCGCCTCCTTTAGCCGCAGCTACAATAGCATTAATATCCAATCCCTCTTTTCCAATAATGCACAACAGGTCGTTTACGTCAATCTTTTCACCAGCCTTAGCCCCCTGGTATAAAAGTGTTCCGTCTTTATAACTCTCCAGTTCCATGGTGGCTTTATCTGTTTCAATTTCTGCCAGCACATCACCTTTTTTAACAGCATCGCCAACATTCTTATTCCATCCGGCAATAACCCCTTCGGTCATGGTATCGCTCAGGCGTGGCATTAAAACCACTTCTTCCATTTTTGATATATCTATTGTGTTGGCGGCAGGTTTTGCAGCTTCTGCTTTCGGTGCTTCAGCAACAGGTGCTGCAGCCGGTGCAGGTGCAGGTTGAGGGGCCGCTTCCTGTTGTTTGGCTTCAGCAGGTGCCGCTTCGTTATTAGAACCTCCGCCACTATTCTCAGCAATCAGGGCAGTAACATCTTCGCCCTGCTTTCCAATAATACAAAGCAGGTCGTTTACCTGTAATTTTTGACCATCTTCTGCACCTCTGTGTAATAAATAACCTTCCTGGTAACTCTCCAGTTCCATTGTGGCTTTATCGGTTTCAATTTCAGCTAACAAGTCGCCTTTTTTTACCGCATCACCTATGTTTTTGTGCCAGGCAGCAATAACACCTTCTGTCATGGTATCACTCAGCCTGGGCATTAATATTGCTTCCGCCATACGTATTATATTTATTGCGCCACGCAAAATGAGAAATTCATTTAACCGTATTGCCTTTTTTTGGAGCCGTGAAATTACAGGAAATTAGCTATTTCCCAAGAGTGGTTTATCAAAAATGAAAAAGAGGCAAGTTATTTTAGAAGCAATTAATTAACCATTGAACCTGTAGGTGTTTAAGGATAGAAAAATGTATCAGAAACCATAAATTACTTACACATATTCTTAATAGTCCAGCTCCAGCTTTAGCTTATCTTTTAACTCTTTAATTAGGGGATAAGCTTCGATCAACCGGGCATATTTTTCACGACTGTTTAATGGAGTTTCTTCTTCTGATGCCTCTTGCTCCTGTACTTCAATTTTTATATCGAACCCTACATTTTTATTACAGAATTCGTTCTTTAAAAATTCAAGAAGATTAAGCCTTTCCTGATCGATAAATTTTTGTTGGATAGAAGTTGACACCGTTATAGAAAAATGCTGACCGTTTACAACATTCAACCGGGCAATATTGAAAACAGTAACCAGGGAATTTTTTTGTAACTCTTTCAATTGACCAGTGAAGATCTCCCATTTGTTTAGTAATAGTTCTTCAGTTATCTCAATTGGTTGTTTGCCTTCTTCTTTGCAGGTAGTGGCATGCTGATCTCTTATGTTTTGAAGCAGGTTCTTTTTTGCACCATTGGTTTTGGCCGCAACTTTTGCAACAGGTTCTGTTGTAACGGGCGTTGATGTTACCGGCTGAGGCTTGTAAACTGGTTGAGCAGGTTCAGCAACTTCAACAGGTGCAGGTGTAATAATTTTTTCTTCGGTTCGATCTACATACAATTTTGCTTCACCGGGTTGTTTTACTGTAATTTTTGAAGGGACAACATCAGCTACTACCTGTAGCGATTTCAGCATTTCGGCCTTATAGGCTATTGGTCCGTTAACCCGCTTTTTTTTTACAATCGCCGAAGTTTTATTATCGAAAGTCAGGTCGATTGCTTGTTGTAAAAAGGTTAGTTTAATAAGCGCCAGCTCAACATGCAGGCGTTTGTTACGGGCCATTTTGTAATTAATCTCCGTATCGTTTAAAATGTTGAGTGCACTTACCAGGTAAGCTGCATGTACCTCTTTGGCTTTGTCAACATAACGGCCTTTTAATCCTTCCACCACATCAAGCAACGATGCAGCTTTGGCATCTTTACAAACCAACAGGTTTCTTACAAATTCGGCAAAGCCATTTATCACCAGGTCGCCTTCAAATCCTTTACGGTTTATTTCGTCGAACAGCAGCATGCCACCCGCCATGTCCTGCTGTAACTGCGTATCTAATAATTTAAAATAATAATCGTGGTCAAGTATATTAAGGTGTTCCAGTGTATTTTGGTAAGTAACGGCACCATTGGTAAAACTTACAATTTTATCCAGAATGCTTAACGAATCTCTCATACAGCCTTCGCTTTTTTGAGCGATGACTTGAAGGGCTGCTTTCTCTGCAGTAATTTCTTCTTTATCTACAATTTCCTGAAGGTGCTCAACTGTATCGTTATTAGTGATGCGCTTAAAATCGAATATCTGGCAACGACTTAAAATGGTCGGGAGTATTTTGTGTTTTTCGGTGGTAGCCAATATAAAAATGGCATACGGTGGGGGCTCTTCCAGTGTTTTTAAAAACGCATTGAAGGCACTGGTGCTTAACATGTGTACCTCATCCACTATATAAACTTTGTATTTGCCGGCCTGTGGGGCAAAGCGAACCTGGTCAACCAGGTTGCGTATATCGTCTACTGAGTTATTGCTTGCAGCATCCAGTTCATGAATGTTCATGGAGGTGCCCTCGTTAAACGAAACACACGAATGACAAACATTACATGCCTCTCCTTCGGGAGTTATGTTTTCGCAGTTAATGGTTTTGGCAAGGATACGGGCACAGGTGGTTTTACCAACGCCGCGTGGGCCGCAAAACAAAAAGGCATGGGCCAGTTGCTGGTTTTTTATGGCGTTTTTTAGCGTGGTAGTTATATGACTTTGCCCTACAACTGTATTGAACAATTGCGGACGGTACTTGCGGGCTGATACAATAAATTTATCCATACGATCTATAAATCCGGGGTGGAATGCTGAAAGTGCAAATTAATAAAGTTTGCCAAAGTGATATTTGGTTGTTATACACAGAAAAGGTTTTAACCGTGCTTTCTGGAAATAATTGGCTGGTAATTTTTGGCTTGAAGAACAGTTAATAGAGAGAAGTGGTGCAATGCACCTGAAAATTAACCGATAACTTTCCACCTTAAATTTTGGATTATGGATCCTTTGCATGGAAAAACCCTGGAAGCAATTCTTACTTACCTGGTTGACAAATTTGGATGGCCGGTACTTGCCAGTGAAATCAATATCAATTGTTTTAAAAGCAATCCTTCCATAAAATCGAGCCTGACTTTTTTACGTAAAACCGAATGGGCACGTAAGAAGGTTGAAGATTTATATATTAAATCGTTATAAGCGGATGAAAGGCGAACAGCTTTTAAACGGAGCGTCGCAACTAAAGATCTATCGCATTTCTAAAGCCGGCATCCAAAACAACTATACAACGGGATGTCGTTCAAATGGCATGGTGCGATCGAAGTTATAGCGATACGTTACCATGCGGCGGCTCTGACTCGCACCGAGTGCTTTATAGATGTTTATCATACGGGGATTCCAATCGCCTGCCCATCCCATTTCAATGCCATCGTAACGGCCTTGCTCTTTAACTAACAATACAACTGAATAGATCATAAAGGCATCTATGCCCAACGCCTGAAATTTTGGTACAATGCCAAAAGCAACGCCATTCATTTTACGGGCAGGTTTTGTTTTTTGCAGTATAAGTAAACGCAGTTTTTCTATCCAACCAAATTTGCCATTGAAATATTTAAAGTACTGGTTAAGATCCGGTATGTTGATCCACATGCCGATGGGTTGCTCTTTATAATATGCAAACCAAATAATGGTTTCGTCCATTATAGGTTTCATTTTCTTAAACAGTTTCAAGGCCTGGTCGGGGCTGATCTCTTTGCCTTCGTCGTGTTGCGACCAGGCGGCATTGTATACTTTTGAAAAATCGCCTGCATATTTTTCAAGTTTATTTTTGTCTATATGCCTGGCCGCATAGTCGGGCTTGCTTGCAAAACGTGCATGACGCTCCGGGTATTTATCGTCTAAAAGTTTATCAGCGCTCAGGCTGTAATAATACTGGTTATAGAAATTTTGAAAGCCGTAGGTCTCAAATAGTTTTTCGTAATAAGGTGGGTTGAAGGAGATGCCATACATCGGCTCAGTATCAAAGCCTTCAACCATTAGTCCCCACCATTTATCGCGTTCGCCAAAATTTACAGGGCCATCCATGGCTTGCATACCCTGTGTTTCCAACCATTTTTTTGCAGTGTCAAATAATAGGTTTGCAGCCTGCTGGTCTTTAGTGCAATCAAAAAATCCCAGCGAGCCCACCGGTATAGTGTCGCCCTTATTTAAATATTTTGTACTCGTGTAAGCTGCTATGCGTCCTATCAATATTCCCTGTTTATCTTTTAAAACCCACCTTTTTGCGGTGCCATATTTAAACTGTTTGTTTTTATTAGGATTAAAAACGTCGTTTACTTCATTATCTAAAGGCCTTATGTATTTGGGGTTTGAAGCGTTCATTAAAACATTCACCTTAATAAAATCCTTAGCTGCCTGCCTGCCGGTTACTTCTGTTAGCTGCATATAACGCTTTTTTCTTTTTGGTTTGGTAGCCCAAAAATGGCAAATTAAATCGAATAGGATGGGTCTTTTTCTTTTCTACTCCCGGGGCTTTATTCTGGTATTCCATGTAGTATATCTTTAGCAGGATAATAAAGAATGATATAAGAACCGGGCCGAATATGAGGCCGGTGATGCCAAAAAATTTAAGGCCCATAATTACTCCCAGCACTGTGATGATAGGGTGAACGTCGGCCATTTTTTTAGCCAGTACAAACCGCACTACGTTGTCAGTAATACCCAGGACCAGCAGACCCCAGATAAAAATAAATCCTCCCTGCCAGGTATGATTGATGGCAAAGAAATAAACTGAAACAGGTAGCCACACCAGGGCCGTACCTATAATGGGTATGATGGAAGAAAAGCCGGTAATGACGGCCCAGAAACCTGCCTCTGGCAAGCCAATGATTAAGTAACCTATGTACCCAATAATACCCTGGGCAATAGCAATAGCGGGTACACCAATTGAATTGCTATATGTAAGTGCTACCAGTTCTTTTCCAAAAAGCTCAATCTTACTTCGTTTAAATGGTAAAAAGAACACGATGGATGCCTCCAGCCGGTTGATGCCCATTAACATAAAGTACAGAAAGAAATACAGCATGGTAAATGTCCCAAAAAAGTTAAGGCTTTCATTCAGTAAAGTCTTAATCAGGTTGGTGCCAAACGATTTTATGTTAGCAATGTTTTCGTCGCTTAAAACTGAAATGCCATAGTTGTTTTTGATTTGCACCTGCAACTTTTTTAAACTTGCTACCAGTAACTCAGGATGCGCAATGTAATATTTGCCTTTGTTGTATAGCAGGTAAACAACAAAACCCACTGGCACTATAATAATAATGATAGATAAAAACATAATGAAGACAGCCGCCAGGTTCTTTTTCCAGCCACGTTTATTAACAAGCTTGTCCATTTTTTTTCGGCTGAGGATATAAATAATTACAGCCCCAAGAAAGGCTGTAAAAAACTGGAAAAGGCTAAAGAATAATAAGAGTGAAAAAATTATGATGATCGCAAGAAAAAAGTACCGGTTGTGCATTTTATCGGTCGGCTGCTTTTCCAAAGGCTGGGGTGCCTCCATAGTTTTAACCTGGACAACTTTATTTTCCTCCTCGTCAAACTGTAACATGCTAATTTTTTATAAATGGCTATAGGTTACAAACCGGTTGCGGCCTGCGATAAATGATACGATTACCCACTATAAAAAACTATACCACTTACGAAATGATTTTTAATAAGTTGTGGCAATTTCCACATTAGCAAAAACGCGTTTAATTTTACAAAAGCAGGTTTGATAATTAAGATTTACTGAGGCATTTTATTAAGGAAAAATGAAAGAGATGTTGCAGGCATAAAACAACGTTGCCCCTGCGATTTTAGGGGCAACGTTTTAAATAAATAAATTCAAAGTTAAAGGCGGCCATTAATCCTTTACACGCATTATTATGCAGTATGTTACCAGAATTTTGTTTTTGGTGACTTCTTAAATAGAGACATAGTGCTATTGTCGTTTATTTTAACTATCACCGTTTCTTTCTCATTTTCCAGCGAAATGTAGTAAGAATTTTCATCCTGGCCGATGAACTCTATAGCTTCAGTAACCTTATGATTAGGATACTTAGCTGCAATCTTTTTCCTGGAACTCAGGGGTACATCCAGCATAGTTACATGGTGAGAAGAGCCGATTTTTTTGCCATTGAAATCGTAAAAGGCATCCATGGCTTCACCCTTATAAGTAAAGGAGGCCTTTACAAATGATGGCTTAATACTCCACTCCACGTTTTGGGTTTCTTTAAATTCTTCTTTAAAGGTTTCGCGTACAGTTACGCTGATTTTACTTTCATCAATTGCAAATGCTGATGCAAAAATGCCTGCACTTAGCAGGGCGGTTAAAAATAGATTTTTCATTGTCGTCAGTTTTAATTGGTTTGTTTTTTAGTAATTTTTATTTACTTGTTAAAAGTATTCTCTGGAAAGAGCTGTGTTTTTTTAAAATGATGAGAATTTGAAATAGTTTAAGCAGATGTATGAACGGCAAAAATTGGTGATAGATATTTTGACAAAATCGGCTGAAACGTAGACTGGGCAACAAGTACGAAACATTTCTTAATTAAATGCAAAATATTAATTCTGTAATGTTAAATTGTAGCACTGGAGAGATAGCTCATAGTCGTTAGCCTTTAGCCGATAGCCAGAGATATAGTCGTTAGCCTGAGAGATAGCCATTAGCCCATAGCCTGAGAAATAGCCGATAACCATAGAGATTGCCAAAAGCCGGTAGCCCATAGCCGGTAAAGAAGAAAATAGCCGGAAACAGTTAAGATATATTTATAGGTTAATGGTGTACATTGTTATCCATGCCTATCCAATAATATAAGTTCCATCATTGTTATAAAATGAATTTTTTAGCTCACGCATACTTATCTTTTGGTCAGCCAGAAATATTGGTTGGAAATATGATTAGTGATTTTGTAAAGGGCAAAAAAAAATTTGACTATCCCATAGGTATACAGGCTGGCATGCAATTGCACCGGGCCATAGATGCGTTTACAGATGTGCACCCGGCCACAAAGGAAGCTGCTACTTTTTTAAAGCCTGCAGTAGGGGCCTATGCCGGGGCCTTTGTTGATGTAGTGTACGATCATTTTTTGGCGAATGATGCAAACGAATTCTCTGATGGAGCCTTGTTACAAACTGCTACCGATACTTACAGCATTCTGCAGGAGTATGTCAGCCAGCTTCCCCTCATTTTTGGTCAGATGTTACCTTATATGACAACGCAAAACTGGTTATATAATTACCGCACGCTAAGTGGCATTGAAAAGAGTTTTGGAGGTGTAGTGCGCCGGGCAGCATATCTTGAAAGTAGCAGCGCGGTGTTTCAATTGTTTCAACAAAATTATGGTTCGTTACAAAAATGTTATAATGCCTTCTTCCCCGATGTTAAAGAGTACGCAGCTACCTACCTGCAAATGCTTCCGAAGTTTTAGGGTATTATATTTGCTTTTAAACACAAAAAAAATCTATGAAGAGCCTTGCCTGTATACTTTGCTTGTTTCTGGCAACAAGAGCAATTGCTCAGCAAAAACCAACCGAAATTGATAAAAGTCCCTTGGATGTTTGCTATTTCCCTCCAAATTACCCCATTTTAAAAATGAGTGGTAAAACCACTGCTCAACCTGTTGCACGGGTATTGTATAGCCGCCCTCAAAAAAAGGGACGTGTTATTTTTGGCGGTGAGGTTAAGTACAATGAAGTATGGCGGATAGGAGCAAATGAAACTACAGAGATAGAATTTTTCAGAAATGTTACCCTGGGTAATAAGAAGGTGCTGAAAGGGCGTTACACACTTTTTTGCATACCCAACGAAGATAAATGGACCCTGATTTTGAATAAGGATATGTTTACATGGGGCAGCTTTACCTACCGAAGTGAGAGTGATGTAATACGTATTGATGCACCGGTGCAAAAGTCGCCTGAAGAGGTTGAAGCGCTTACCATGTATTTCGAAAACAATGGCAACAACAGGTTTGTGGTAATGTGGGATTCGTCTATGGTTTCCCTTCCCATTTCATTTTAATAAAATATCTTTTTACATAAGCCCGGTTCACAACAGCCGGGCATTTTTTATAAAGTACATTTTGAATTGCTTTCCTTCATTGTTTACTTAGGCTACCTGAATATGGCATTTTTGATTTCAATGCTTTCTTATGGTTGTTCAAAAGTTAACAGGCGTTTTGCTGTAAACAATATCTTTAATAAAGTATGTGTGGTATTGCAGGAATTATATCTTCTACTCCAACCGCTGTAACAAAAGAACGGTTGCAGTTAATGACCGATTCATTACAGCATCGTGGTCCCGATGGTGATGGGTTTTGGATCAACAATGAAACTAATGCAGGACTTGGACACAGGCGATTGTCCATCATTGATCTTTCTGATACAGGGGCGCAACCCATGCATTACGCCAATCGGTACACCATAACCTACAATGGCGAGATATACAACTACATTGAATTAAAGGAAACGCTGCTTAAAAAGGGGTTCACCTTTTTAACACATAGTGATACAGAAGTAATTTTGGCTGCTTATGCCTGTTATGGCAAAGAATGCCTGCAACATTTTGATGGCATGTTTGCCTTTGCCATTTGGGATGAAAAGGATAAAACTTTGTTTTGTGCCAGAGACCGTTTTGGCGAAAAACCCTTTTACTATGTAAACAAAAACGACCAGTTTATTTTCGCCAGCGAAATGAAGGCACTCTGGGCTGTAGGTGTAGCAAAGCAAATGAAACCTGCCAGGTTGCTCACTTATTTAACGTTGGGTATTACGGCTAACTCCCTCGACCAGCACGAAACATTTTATGAACAGGTATTTACATTACCTGCCGGTCATTACCTACAACTTCAATACATTCCTGGTCCAACAAATAATGCTTACAAAGCCGTAGTACAATCGTACTGGGATATTGATAAGGAAACTATGTTGGCTCCCACGGATCAAACAGCAATCGAACAATTTTCACAGCTCTTACAAACATCAGTTTACCGCAGGTTGCGAAGTGATGTTTCTATTGGTACCAGTTTAAGTGGGGGGCTGGATAGCTCTGCTATCGTAGCCCTGATACAGCAAAATATAAATTCCAGCAGTCATTACAAGCATGGAGCTTTCTCTGCTGTATTTCCCGGGTTTAAAAAAGATGAAAGCCCTTTTATTCAGCAGGTGGCCAATCAATTTAACCTCGACCGTTTTTCTGTTTTGCCCAATGCTGATGGTTTAATGGCTGATATGCAAAAGTTGGTATATCACCAGGAAGAGCCCTTTCAATCATTAAGTATATACGCCCAATACAAAGTGTACGAGCTGGCCAGGCAACAGGGTGTTACAGTTTTATTAGATGGGCAAGGTGCTGATGAAACAATTGCCGGGTATCATAAATATTACCATTGGTATTGGCAGGAGTTATTGGCCTGCGGCGATTTTAAAACCTTTAAAAAAGAGCTGGCTGATGCAAGGGAGCTTGGTGTAGCAGACCCCTGGAATTATCGGAATTACATAGCTGCTTACATGCCTTCAGTTACTTCAAAAATTTTGGAAAGCCAGGCAAAAGGAACGCTGCAAAATAATGATGATATCAACTACGAATATTTTGCTTCAGCAAAAAATACCAAGGTCGATAAACCTACTGTCTCCCATCTAAATGAGATCTTATATTTTAATACAAGACAATCAGGCCTGGGCGAATTAGTAAGGTATGCAGACCGTAACAGCATGGCTCACTCATGCGAAGTTCGCCTGCCATTTTTAAGCCATGAACTGGTGGAATATATTTTTTCACTTCCTTCTAATTTTAAAATCAGGGAAGGATTTACAAAGTGGATACTTAGGAAATCTGTTGATCATCTTTTGCCGGCAACCATAACCTGGCGAACGGATAAAATTGGATTTGAACCTCCACAGCAACAGTGGTTGCAACACAAAGAGCTTATAGAGTACCAGCACGAGAGCCGGCGTAATCTTGTTAAGAAAGGTGTTTTAAAGGCATCGATACTTAATAAACCTTTACAACCCATGCATGCGCATGCAGCCGGCAATGTTGACTGGCGAAATCTTTGTGCCAATATGTGTATGGAGGCCTGGCAGTAGAAATCCCGCATCTTTGCAAACTTAATATTGTAAAAACCGAAGCACTTTTTATTATGAAATTAGCTACTAAAATCATCCATGCCGGTGCGGAGCCTGATCCGTCAACAGGGGCTATTATGACTCCTATTTATCAAACCTCTACCTATGTACAGGAAGCCCCTGGCAAAAATAAGGGGTATGAATATGCAAGGTCGCAAAACCCTACACGCTTTGCTTTGGAAACCGCTTTGGCAACCATTGAAAATGCAAAATATGGGTTGAGTTTTGGAAGTGGTGTTGCTGCAACCGATGCGGTTATAAAATTATTAAGTCCCGGTGATGAGGTAATAGCATCCAATGATATGTATGGAGGAACCTACAGGTTGTTCTCAAAGATCTTCGAAAAGTTCGGCATCAAATTTCACTATGTAAATATGCAGGATGCGGAGAATACCCGCAATTACATTAACGCAAATACTAAGCTCATTTGGATTGAAACGCCTACCAATCCCTTAATGAATATTACCGATATAGCTGCAATTGCTGCCATTGCAAAGGAGACTAATATTTTGCTATGTGTTGATAACACTTTCGCTTCTCCTTACCTGCAAAACCCGCTTGATTTAGGTGCTGATATTGTAATGCATTCTGCAACAAAATACCTGGGTGGGCATAGTGATGTTATCCACGGATGCCTGATGCTTAACGATAAAAAGGTTCGCGATGAATTGTATTTTATTCAAAAAAGTTGTGGTGCAGTGCCTGGTCCGCAGGATTGTTTTTTGGTGTTGAGGGGAATAAAAACTTTGCATGTGCGTATGCAGAGGCATTGTGAGAACGGTGCAAAAGTGGCTCATTTTCTACGCAATCATCCAAAGGTAGAAAGGGTATATTGGTGTGGTTTTGAAGACCATCCTAATTACGACATAGCCAAAAAGCAAATGCGTGATTTTGGAGGTATGATGAGTTTTACTTTAAAGGACGATAGTATGGAGAATGCAACTAGGGTGTTAACGTCTACCAAAGTTTTTGCGCTGGCCGAAAGCCTGGGCGGTATAGAGTCGCTGATCAATCATCCTGCTACCATGACTCATGCCTCTATACCAAGAGAAGAAAGGATTAAGAATGGCCTGTCTGATTCGCTTATCAGGTTAAGTGTAGGTATTGAAGATGCGGATGATTTGATGGATGATTTGAATGAGGCAATAGGGTAAGGTAAATTGCCACGAATGTGGTAATATGGAAAGCAATTCATAATACACGCAAACATTAATAAATCGACAGAGTACTTATTGATAACAGTAAGGCAGGATATAACATTTGGGGCTTAAAGGAAGCACAGTGACAGGATGTTTGCCAGTATTGAAAGTGCCTTTATAAAGTAATTTATTTTTTATATATTCGTAATGATGTCAAGGAAGTTAATATATACCAAAAGACTAGGAAAAGTAGTAGCCGAGGGAGCTAAAGGAAACGCACAGAATTATCATATTCTGACAGCTGCATCTGGGAAATGGGCAGTAGTTTCGGATGGTGCAATCAGATCATTTAAGGCTTTTTCTAAAAAAGAAGACGCTGTTGATTTTGCACATGAATACGCAATTTCCAAAGGTGCAAGAGAGTTAATTATTCATGAAAAAGATGGCAGTATTTCAAAGAGAATTTCACTTACATAATTAAACCTTTTACCTTGGGTTTTGAGAAAAATGTTTTTATAAACTGCCCCTTTGATTCCGATTACATACCCCTTTTGAGATCAATATTATTTACAACTTTATATCTTGAACTTATCCCTAGAATTTCACAGACTACCTCATCTTCCATAATAAGAATTGTTCAAATTAAACAACTTATTAAGGATTCCAAATACAGCATTCACGATCTTTCCAGAAGCAGGCCATTAAAAATGAATGATTTACCGAGAATGAATATGCCCTATGAACTCGGTCTGGATAATGGATGTATTGAATATGGTGGAAAAAAGTTTAAAGACAAAAAGATTTTAATACTTGCCACTGACAAATATTTTTATCAAAGGATGCTTTCGGATATAGCAGGACAGGATATTGAAAATCATAATGATGATCCCCTTACTATTATTAAAAAAATAAGAGATTGGATTTCCAGAGTTGATGATAAAAATGCTTACCCGGGATCAAATGAAATTTGGTTGGCATTTAACCAGTTTAATGATGATTTGATAACAAATTTGATTGCACAACATTACCTTTTGACAGACATACAAGAAATGCCTGCAAGTGATTACATTAAATTTGCTTATGACTGGATTGCAAATCTTAAATCATAAAGTAGATGGATACCTAAATAGGCTCCCAGTTATCAGATGAATTGGCAAGCCTTTAATTACTACATCAACAGTGAGCAAAAACACCCGCAACGACCTGAAAGATTTCCTTGACAGTAAAGTTGCCCAATACAACCAGCCGGCGTTTATAAACGAGGATCCCATCTGCATCCCCCACCAGTTTACTAAAAAGCAAGACATTGAAATAGCTGCTTTTTTCGCAGCCATTTTTGCCTGGGGTAACCGTACCATCATCATTAATAAAAGCAACGACCTTTTTGCCCGCATGGATCAGGCACCACATGACTTTATAACCAACCATAGCGATGAAGATTTGAAAGGCTTATTAGGGTTTAAGCACCGAACGTTTAATGATACCGATCTTCTATATTTCGTTCATTTTTTACGGCACCATTACCTCCGCTATCAAAGCCTCGAAACTGCTTTCACCAAAGGAATGCTTTCCAAAGACAAAACCACTGAAAATGCTTTGAATGGCTTTTTTCTATACTTCTTTTCTCTCGATGATTTTCCTTTGCGAACGCATAAACATATTGCCTCACCTTCAAAAAACTCCACATGTAAAAGGCTTAATATGTTTTTGCGTTGGATGGTAAGGAGGGATGATAATGGAGTAGATTTTGGCATGTGGAACAACATTCAACCGGCTCAACTGGTTTGTCCCATAGATGTACATGTGGCAAGGGTAGCTTATCGGTTTAACCTGTTGAAAAGAACGATGCTCGACTGGCAGGCAGCCCTTGAACTCACATCATACTTACGTACTTTAGACCCTGCCGATCCTGTAAAATATGACTTTGCCTTATTTGGGTTGGGAGTAGTGGAAAAATTTTAATTATGTGGTTGCAAATTCATACATGGTTCCTTGGCTTGCGTCCGCTTACACAGTTATTATTACTATTTGTTATCAATTCTATTTTTTGGTTTGTTGCCTGGGAGTTTTACTTATGGTACTTTAATGAAACATATGGGTCCATAGCAAACAGAATTTCTTTTGCTTTATGGATGTCGCTGGTTTTAACCATTCCACTCAACCTTAAAAGATGGAAGCTCATTTTTAAAAAAGTTCCCGATGACAAATGATGATTTGCAGCAGGCGGTAGTTGAATTTCATAAGCTTTCATTGCTGCCAACTTCCCAACAAATTACTTACGAACAGGTAAAGCAATACCTTATCATTCACATAAATGACCTGCTTGCAAACGATTTTGCAGCCCTCGTTCAATTGCTCTACCGCATGGATATCCCGGAGGAAAAACTTCGTTATTTCCTGCAGGAAAAGAATGATGAAATGGCATCAGGCATTATTGCTGAACTGATGATAGAAAGACAACTTCAAAAAGCTGAAAGCAGGCGCTTGTTTACAAAACAACAGGACATACCTGATGATGAAAAATGGTAGTTTAATTTTTAGCCCATCCCTCCATCTTTTATATTTCTCTTATTTTTACGGCCATCAAAAATGCCCCTTATGAAATTGGTTACTTACCTGCGTGCCGGAAATGAACAACTGGCCTGTTATGTTGACGGATATCTTTTTGATATGGAAGAACTGCACCCTGATCTGCCCCAAAGCATGAGTATGATGTTGAATTATTGGGAAGATTTGTTGCCATTGGCACTAAGTGCAGAGAAGGCTGTTCATTCAGGAAGAGTGAGTAAGGAGCGTGGAATACCCGTTGAGAACGTGCAGCTAATTGCACCGGTACCATTTCCGCCAAGTTGCAGGGATGCATACGCTTTCAGGCAGCATGTGGCAGCTGCTCGAAGAAACCGCAAGGCTGAAATGATAGCGGAGTTCGATCAGTTTCCTGTCTTTTATTTCACCAATCATCATAGCATACAAGGTCCTGGCAATGTGCCATGCATGCCCGATCATTTTCAAAAATTGGATTTTGAACTGGAGTGTGCTGTGGTTATTAGCAAAGGCGGACGCAATATACCCGCCGAATTAGCCGACGATTATATTGCGGGGTTAATGATCATGAATGATGTAAGTGCCCGCCAGTTACAGATGGAAGAAATGACACTAAATCTTGGACCAGCCAAAGGCAAAGACTTTGCAACGGTAACGGGTCCCTGGCTGGTTACGCTGGATGAATTGGAGCAATATGAAATTCCGGCAAAGGAAGGGCATGTAGGTAAGTCGTGGAATTTACCTATGAGTTGTAAAGTAAACGGGGTTGAAGTAAGCCAGGGCAACCTGGGCGATATGGACTGGACCTTTGCAGAAATTATTGAACGCTGCTCTTATGGAGCCAATCTGTTTGCAGGTGATGTTATTGGTAGTGGCACTGTTGGTACCGGTTGTTTTCTTGAATTGAATGGAACAGCCAAACTAAACAATCCGAATGCTGAAGAGCAGTGGTTGATGGAAGGTGATGTGGTAGAAATGGAAGTGCAGGGTCTTGGCTTGCTTACCAATACTATTGTAAAAGAGGAGAGCGAATTCTCGTTGTTTCAACAAAAAAAACACTTTTGACAAAATAGGTCATAGTTCTGAAGGTTAATTGAAGCATATACTATACAACGGCGTTTACTCGTTTTATAATTCAATAGTACCTTATGATTATAGCCGAAATTGGCCAGGCTCACGATGGTAGCCTGGGAATTTTACACTCCTACATTGATGCCCTCGCACCCACCGGTGTAGATGCCATTAAATTTCAAACGCACATTGCGGAAGCAGAAAGCAGCGGGTTCGAGCAGTTTCGCATTCCATTTAGTTATGTTGATAAAACCCGTTACGATTATTGGCAACGGATGGAGCTTTCGCTGGAGCAGTGGCTGAAAGTAAAAGCCCATTGTGACGCAGTTGGGCTTCAATTTATTTCTTCACCCTTTTCCTGCGCAGCAGTTGACCTTCTCGAAAAGGTGGGTATAAATCAATATAAAGTCGGGTCCGGCGAGGTTACCAATCATTTGTTACTCCAAAAAATCGCAGGTACCCACAAGCCAGTAATTCTTTCGTCGGGTATGAGCAATTTGAACGAACTGGAAAGTGCCATTCAAATATTTACTCAAAAAAATATACCGGTTTCAGTACTGCAATGCACTACTGCTTACCCTACTACGCCCAACCAGTGGGGGATACACATACTAAAACTTTTGAAAGATCGTTTTAAGATAAGTGTGGGTTTTTCGGACCACAGTGGAGATATTTTTGCGGCGCTTGCTGCTACCGCATTGGGTGCAGAAGTTATTGAAGTTCATGCTGTTTTTGACAAACGAATGTTTGGTCCCGACGCAAAAGCATCCCTTGAAATTGATGATATATCCAGGCTGGTTACAGGCATAAAAGATATAAAACAAGCCCTTGGAAATTCTTTTTCGAAAGATGAGGAAGCGGAGAACTTTACAAGCCTGAAAACCATGTTTGGCAAATCGCTGGCTGTTAATAAAAATTTACCCGAAGGACACAAATTGTGCTTTGACGACCTTGAAGCTAAGAAGCCCGCCGGAAAAGGAATTGCAGCAAAGGATTATACATACTGTGTGGGTGCAACGCTCCAAAGGCCAATGTACCGTTGGGAATTTTTAAATGATAACGACATCCAATTTTTATGATTACCAAACGTAAATTATGTGCAGTAATAACTGCCAGGCCTAGTTACAGCAGAATTAAAAGCGCTTTACGAGCAATACAACAACATCCCCTTCTCGAACTCCAGATAGTTTTAGCCGGCCCTGCCCTTCTTACCAAATATGGTAACATAGACGACATTTTACACGACGATGGTTTTACCGTTAACGAAAGAGTATATACCGTTTTAGATGGTGAAAATATAACCTCTATGGCCAAAACCGTTGGTATAGGTTTGGTTGAATTATCCAATGTTTTTTACCACTTAAAGCCAGATATGGTTCTCGTAATTGCGGACCGTTTCGAAACCATTTCAGTTTCTATTGCAGCAGCTTATCAAAACATACCGCTGGTACATGTGCAGGGTGGAGAAATTACCGGCAGCATTGATGAAAAAGTAAGACATGCCAACACCAAGTTTGCCGATATTCATCTTGTTTGTAATTACCGTGCTAAAAATATTGTAGAGCGTTTGGGCGAAGATCCGGAGTATGTTTTTAATACCGGGTGCCCGTCCATTGATCTTGCTGCAGAAGTATTGAAAAAACCAAAGCTAAACTTCGACCCATATAAAAAATATGGTGGCCTGGGCGACCGCCCTGATTATTCAAACGGCTATGTTGTAGTAATGCAACACCCCGTAACAACAGAGTACCAGGATGCACGTATGCAAATAGAAGAAACGTTGCAGGCGGTTAAAGATTTAAAAATTCCTGCCTTTTGGTTTTCACCAAATGCTGATGCTGGTACGGATGCAGTGGCTGCAAGCATTCGTTATTTTAGAGAGAATTACGACATGAGCCATGTGCACTTTTTTGATAATATGGTGCCCGATGATTTTTTAAGATTGGTATACAATAGCAAGTGCCTTATAGGTAACTCCAGCATGGGCATACGTGAGTGCTCGTTTATGGGTGTGCCTGTTGTCAACATTGGCAGTCGCCAGTCGGGCAGGGAGCGTGGTTGTAATATTATTGATGTTGAATCAGACAAAACTGCCATAATGAACGCTGTTTATTATTGGCTTGGTAACGATAAACCAGAGCAGTCTTTTGTATACGGTAATGGAGAGGCCGGCAAAAGGATGGCAGAAGTGCTTTCAACTGTTCCTCTCCGATATTCTAAAATCCTAAAATTCCAGGATGAAAAACCTATGTTTAATTCCAGCCCGGTCCGGGTCAAAAGGACTTCCCGGCAAAAACACAAAATTTCTTAATGGCAAAAAACTACTGGAGTACACATTTGAAAGCGCAGCGGGTGCAAGGTTAGTTGATAAAACTATTCTAAGTACCGATTGCCCTCTTATAGCTGAGACAGCATTCGCTTATCGCGTTCAGGTGCCATTTATCAGGCCGGCTCACCTGGCTTCTGATAAAACACCTACAGCCGACGTGCTGCGCCATGCCATCAATTTTTTTGATGAATGTGGCGAACGTTACGACCATGTAGTTTTATTGCAACCAACCTGCCCGTTTAGAAAACCAGGCTTCATAGACAAATGCATTGAACACTTTGTTGCCAGTGGAGCCGATAGCCTTTTTTCTGTAATGCAAGTGCCCGATCATTTTAATCCTCATTGGGTTTTTCAACAGAACGAAGATGGTTTTTTAAGTATCGCCACAGGCGAAGAAAACCTGATCACCTCGCGGCAGCAGCTTCCTGCAACCTATGCAAGAGATGGTAGTGTGTACATTTTTAAAGCAGATATTCTTCGCGGGCAAGGCTCTATTTATGGTGAAAAAATAATACACATCAATTCCGAAAATCAATGGCATATAAACATTGATACCCATGAAGACTGGACAAAAGCAGAGATGATAGCAAACGTATTGTGTTCGGTTAATTAGAGCATATTAACAGGACCCTGTGGATGAGTTTGAACAATGGAACATGTAAGGAGTATAAAAAACCAAATAGAAAATACTGCGATACCCTGGAAAACGAGAAGGATTTGGGCTACTAAAAGAAAGGTATTGATCCATTAGAAAAATATAAGACTCAGCTTTAAATGCAAAGAGTAGTCAACTCTTCTTTTTACCAGGTGTAAAGTAGAAAAGGGCCAGCGAAAGCTGGCTTTTTTGTTTGTAAGGTGATCATAATTTGCAAAGCCTTTGGTTCTCTTTTTCGTTTCTAACATTGTTTCTGATAAATTTGTATTGTTACATTATCAACCTCAGTTCTAATAAATAAAATATATACTTGAAAAAGGCGCATGCTATAAGCGAAGTTTACAATGCTATTGAGGGTGGCAGGCCCCTTACCATTGACGAGATGGATGCTTTCTATTGCAATACAGATGCAGTAAGAAACGATTTGCCTGCCCGTAAGCAGCTTGCTAAAATAATAAAGCGCAATGCCATAGCTGGCCGTAACGGGCATATACTTTTTGTGGGAGCAAGGGGCAGTGGAAAAAGCACTGAATTAAACCACCTGCAAAAAGATTTGAAGGAGGAGTTTGCCATCCTCAATTATTCGGTCATGCGGGAACTTGATCCCCAAAGTATCAGTTACATCGAGCTTTTTATAGTTACTATGGAAAAGCTTTTTAGCTACGCAATAGACCAGCAACTTAAAATAGCCGATGATTTTATTAACCGGGTTACGGGCTGGACAAAAACAAAAGAAGTAGAAGAAATAAAAGACAAACACCTTTCAGCAGAGGCATCTGCCGGTATCAATACCAAAATAGGAATCCCGTTTTTGCAGGA